>JALYIZ010000013.1 GCA_030775505.1 Actinomycetota bacterium
CCACCGGACCCAGCGGCCCCCCTGGAGGGCCCGGTCCGCAGGGCAGCCCCGGTCCGCAGGGCAGCCCCGGTCCGCAGGGCAGCCCCGGTCCGCAGGGCAGCCCCGGTCCGCAGGGCAGCGTTGGACCCCAGGGTCCAGGAGGCGTGCGTGGGCAGCAGGAGTTCACCTCGAGCGGCACATTCATCCCCGGTGCCGGCGTCACCAGCGTCATGGCGGAGATGTGGGGCGGGGGCGGGGGCGGAGGCTGCGGCGGGGACGGCAACAACGGGCAGAGCGGAACATCGGAACGTGGTGGGGGCGGAGGTGGCGGCGGTTCGGGGGGCAGCTGGCAGCGGGCGGTCATTCCCGTCACACCCGGCGCCACCTACACGGTCACTGTCGGAGCTGCGGGACATACCTGCGTGTTCCGCGTCTCGGGGAACCAGGCCGCGACAGCCGGTGGGAGCACCTCCTTCTCAGGGCCCGGTATCAGCCCCTATGCCGTGCCGGGGGGAGCTCCCGGTACCGACGGTGGTTCGCTGTCCAGTAACACCTCTCAGGGTGGCGCCGCAGGCACGGGCGGGCTTCCTGACGGCGCGGGCTTCTCCGGGGACGGGGTCAAGGAAGGCGGCAGCCCGGGCGAGAATGGCAACGCGGGAAGCGGCGCGGCCTACCCCTCGGGGGGGTGCGGCTTCTTCGGGAGAGGCGGCGCGGCGCGGAGCGGTTCGGTCGACGGGCACCACGGCTATGGGGGCTCCGGCGGGTACGGGGGATGCGTGGTCGGTCCGCCCCAGGACGCCTACCTCGACGTACGCGATGGGTATCTCCTTCTCAACTGGTGATCAGCGCCGCCGACGCCCAGGGATGCCAGGGCCGGACAATTCCCGCACGACGACGCCCTGAGCGTCGCTCGCGGCCTCAGAGGTCGATAAGCCCGGGCCGGACGCCGTCCGGCACGCCTTGGAGGTGCAGGTGAGCACCTCGGTACCCCAGGACTCCCCGTTGGCCGCGATCTTGGCGTCGAGGAAGTCGTACATGCCCGCGCAGCGTCCCAGGCAGGGGCCCCGGTGGACCGGCGCGCTGACCGGGTTGGCTGTGGCCGAGTGGAAGATCGGGGTCTCCGCGAGAGCGTTGGTGCTCACCGCCATGTAGTAGTTCCACGGCCTGGCAGCAGTGGGCTGCGGCGCGGTCGTCCCGGGGAAGGTAAGGACGACATGCCCGGGGTCAGCGGCGTCGATGCTGGGGAAGTTCACGCTCTGCACGCCAGGCGGAGCGACGAGCAGGGCCGGCCCGAAGCTCAGCCCGTGGTTGCGGGAGACGGCCATGTACGGCAGTTTCGTGTCCGCAGACCACCAGACGTAGTAGATGTTGCCTGCGGAGTCGGAGGCCACCGCGGTCTGCGTACCGGCCACGGTCATCCGGTTGACGAGAGTCTGGTGCCATGTCGACCCGCCGTCCTCGGACACCGCCAGCCACGGCTGGTTGCAGTGACCCTTCGGCAGGAACAGTCTCCCGTCCGGGTCGGTCACGATGTGTCCGTGCAAGCCGCCGCAGACCGCGAGCGGACCCTGGTTGGGAGAGCCGTCGCCCGGCTGCTGGACACCGGCGAATGCCGGCTGACCTGTCGGCCCAAAGGTCAGCCCGCCATCGGTGCTGCGTGCGCACTGCGCGTCGGCGACCTTGTTCACGCAGTAGTAGATGACGTTGGGGTAGCCGCTCGTCGTGACTCCGGCGGTCGGCTTGCCGGCCACGATGGTCTGGTGGTCGTCCACCGGTGACTCGCAGGCTTGCGGATTGCCGCGTGACCAGCTCTTACCCTGGTCGTCCGACCAGATCAGCACCGAGCAGGCGACGAGCAGATCGTCGCTGAAGACGCGCCCCGTTGTCCGGTCCACGTACAGGTACGGGTCGAGAGTTGCCGGGGGGAAGGGCTGACCCCCGAGATTGGGTGTGATATTGGTCCACGTCTTGTCATGGTCATAGCTGCCGTAGATGAACGTTCGCGGATTCGCGGGTGACAGCCCGTCGAAGTCCGCGGCGACGACGAAGGCGTTGCCCTGGCGGGTCAGGCCCATCGTCGGTTCGGCAGCCTTGCGCCCGATCCGGGTGGCGGTCAGGACCAGCGGGTTGTCGTCGCGGACCGAGGGGTTCCGGGGGACAGCTGCAGGCCCGACCGCGCGGAGGGGTACCTCGATGAAGGCGGGCGTCGAACTGCTGCCGTAGTAGGTGCGGAGGTCCTCGCTCGCATCCACGTACCGAGGCTGCGCGGAGATCTGCAGGCTCTTCGCGACCACACCCTTGACGTGAACCTCCGACGTGACCAGCTGCGGGCTGTTGCCGACGGCTGAGACGGTGACGGCCTCGTTCCCGATCTCCTTCTCGGCCTTGGTGCCAGGGTCGGCGAAGACGTGGACGATGACGTTGCCGCCCCCGAGGCTCGACGCCGCGTCCGAAGTCTCCCAGTACCAGCTGACCTTGATGACCCCGTCGATCCGGCCGGTGTAGCCGCCTGTCCAGTAGGCGCTTCCGGCGTCACTCGACGAGCTTCGTGCAGCGGCGGGGTTCGTGACCTGGACGATGTCACTGGTCCCGGTCGGTGCGGTCGCCGAGAACGTCGCGCTGGGCCGGCCGGCGAGTTTGTCGACCTGGTCCACGCTGGTCCCCGCCAGGTAGAACCGGCGCATGGGGACAACAGGCGGAGCCACATGCCGGTAGCGCGTGGCCTTCCACGCCTGCACGAGGCCGCCGTGAACCCCGGACGGGCCGGGCGGCGCCGCCTGGGACATCGGGCCCAGGGCGGTCATCAGAGCGAGGCTTGCGGCCACAGAGACCGGGAGCAGAGCGCGTACGGGCCGGACGAGTCGCACGGGGATCCTCACAGTGGCTGGGTGCGCCGGACCTTCGCCGTCGCCATCGCTTTTCCTTCCGGTACGCCCTCGACGGCCCGCCCCGAGCCGGGATCAGGCGAGCTGGGGTGCGACCTCGTGCGCGACGAGGGCGAGATGGTCAAGATCGCCGAGGTCGAACGTCTGCAGGTAGATGCGGCCGGCCCCCGCCTCGGCGAAGCGGCCCAGCTTGTCGACGACCTCCCCGACCGTGCCCCCGAGCCCGTGCAGGCGCGCGTGCTCTGGGGTCAGCCCGATCGCCGCGGCGCGCCGAGCCACCTCGGCGTCGTTGCGCCCCACCGCGATCGCCTGGGCGGCGCTGAGCACCAGGTGGCGGCCCGTCTCGGCGCAGGCGGCCCGGACCCGTTCGAAGGCCAGAGCGGTATCGGCGAGGGAGTGCATCGGCACGTTGAACTCGTCGGCGTAGGTGGCGGCCAGCCGCGGGGTCCGGCGGGCGCCGAACCCACCCATGACGATCGGAGGCCCGGGACGCTGGACCGGCTTGGGCAAGGCGGGGCTGTCGGCGAGCTGGTAGTGACGGCCCTCGAAGGTGAAGGGACCGCTAGCCGTCCAGAGCCCGCGGACGATCTGCAGCTGCTCCTCGAGCCGCTCGAAGCGCTCACCCATCCCCGGAAACGGGATTCCGTAAGCCAGGTGCTCGGCGTCGAACCACCCCGTGCCGAGCCCGAGCTCGACCCGACCGCCGGACATCTGGTCAACCTGCGCCACCGAGATGGCCAGGACGCCCGGATGTCGGAAGGTCACGGGCGAGACGAGAGTCCCGAGCCGGATCCGTGAGGTCTCGCGGGCCAGCCCCGCGAGGGTGACCCACGCATCGGTGGGGCCGACACCGCCGTCTCCGCCGATCGCGAGGTAGTGGTCGGAGCGGAAGAACGCGTCAAAGCCGAGCTCGTCGGCCGCCCGGGCCACGGCAAGGAGCTCGTCGTAGGTCGCGCCCTGCTGGGGCTCGGTGAAGACGCGGAACTGCACCGTCGTCCGCGCGTGGGCCTAGTAGCAGGGCTGGAAGGGCTTGCGGCACACCGGGCCGAAGACGATCGCGCAGGCCTGCTGCAGGCTCGGCTCGCACGCGAAGCCGGGGGCGGCCTGCACGTGCGCGGGGCTGGTCGTCAGCGCCACGACGGAGGCGACACTTGCGGCGGCGAACAGGCCGGCTGAGCGACGAACCAGGCGACGGGACATCTGGGCTCCTGAACGGGAGGGGACGAATGGGGCAGATCGTGCCATACCAGCACGTCCTGAGCGAGCCCCGCCGGAGCGCTAATTGCCGGGCAGCACGACCCTGGCGGCGAACGCGGCCGACCCGAGAGCCCGGGTGAGGTGCACGACGTAGAAGCCGCTGTTCCCGTCCGAGTACCAGATGTCGTTGTGGGCCTCGTCGTAGGCCGGTGCCGACATGGCGTACGCGCCGCCCTGGACGGGATTGCTTGTCGGCTTGACCGGTCCGTTGAAGTACGCGATCTCCCGCGGGTGGGCGGGGTTGCGAATGTCGAAGACACGAAGGCCGGACATGATGAAACTGCAGGCGACGATGTTGGGGTCGACGCGGCTGGGCAACGTGCAGTAGTGCGCGGCGTAACCCTGCAGGCTGGCGAGCGGGCCGCTCATGCCGGGATCGGCCTTCTCCGAGCCGGCCAGAGCGGCGGGCTGGTTCACGGCCAGGCGCAGGTTGGACACCACGAAGGGGTGCTTCTCGTTCTGCACGTCGATGATCCGGGCTGCGCCGACAGTCCCGGTGTCAGCACCGAACTCGTCGTTCTCGATGACGTAGCGGTGGCCGCGCAAGGTGAAGGGTGTGGCGTTCTGCGGGGTGCTGACACTGGGCCACATCAAGAAGCTGACGGCGGTCACCGTGGGACTCGCTACCCGCTTCTGGACCTGGCTGACATCGAGGATGGTCAGGCCGTGGTTGCCGTCATCTGCCATGTAGAGCCGGTTGCCGTCATCGCTGATGGACACTCCGTGCGGCTGGTAGCTGCGGCTCAGCCAAAGAAGGGTCGGCACTTTCGGGTTGGTGAGGTCCACGGCGGCCAGCGTCTGACCGGACAGCGAGGCCACCCAGAAGGTGTTCCCGTCGGGGGAGAAGCCGCTCTCGTGGCCCAGGATCCCCATCGGGCTGCTGGCCTGCAGCACCGGGTGGCGGCAGTCGGCGGTGACGTCGTAGACGTCGACGAAGCCGGGGTTGAAGGTGGGATAGCCCATGTCGGCGACGAGCAGACCGCGCTTCTGGTTCAGCCGCACCGACTCGTGCGGCGACTGGAATGCCGGCGTGAGGAGTGTGTCGGTGTGCACCGGATGGGCCGGATCGCTCATGTCCATCACGTAGGTGCCGGGCTTGTCCGCGCCTTCGCCAGCCACGTCCTTCGGGAACAGCAACGTGGCGTCGTAATACGCGCACACGTGGCCGGCTTTGTCCTGGTAGCGCTCCACCCGGTAGCCGCCGGTCGTCCCGACGTGGGCCTTCAAGACGGTGTTGCACGTGTAGCCCTTCGCCGCCCGGCCACTCGTGATGTCTTCGGCAGGCACCCGACCCTGCACGGTCTCCGGCAGCGACCCCTTGTCGCAGGCGATGTCGGGCACCGGGCCGCCGTAGGGCGCAGGGTTCGACCCGGCACCTGAGGCACTGCCGCCCAGCCCGACGGCCGCGAGGACGGCTGCAGTGACGACGAGGCGAAGCGGGGTCGAGCGCAGCGCACAGGGAGAGGCCATGGGGTCTGTTTCGACGGGGTGGCACCGACTTCCTACCTGCGGGACTACTTCTCGGCGGTTGCGCCGGGGCCCGGCGGCGGAACCGCGGCGTCCGCCCCGTAGACGGAGCGCCACAGGATCGCATCCAGGGACCGCTGGTCGACCTGGTCCAGACGGCGGAAGTCCAGGCCCGCTGACAGGCGGGCGAGGGCCCCGGTGGCGGCAGTGAGCGCCATCCGGTCCTGTGCGGGGACGAGAGCCGTGTACGGCTCGGCGTTCGCCGGACGGCTGGTGAAGGCCGAATACATCGGCGTGGCCAGTGCATCGGCGAACCCGATGGGATGCATGCCGAGGATGAGCTCCATGGAACGGATGACCGACAGGAAGTCGTAGCGGTCGTTGACCACCGCCCCCCGGGCGGCGTAGGGGCTGATCACGGCAGCAGGGATGCGATGGGCATCGACGTGGTCAGCGCCGTCCTGGCTGTCGTCCTCCACCACGAAGATCGCGGACGACGACCAGATACTGCTGTGGCTGATCTTGTCGACGAGCTGGCCGAGGCCGTAGTCGTTGTCCGCGACCATCGCCTGCGGGGTCCGACGTCCCGCCGAGGTCCCGACCGTGTGGTCGTTGGGCAGCACCAGGTAGTTGAAGGCAGGAACGGTCCCGCTCGCCAGCTGGCCGTCGAATCGCCGCGAGAAGCAGTCGAACCGCGACTCGGCCTGGGCCGGCGCCCCGGCAGGCGGCGTCCCGTCGAAGGTCATCTGCCTGGTGACGGCGTTGGTCTCGATGTCCGCGTCATTGGGATAGCACTGGCCGGCCGCCGTAGCCCCCACCCCGACCTGGGTCCCGGCCCCGAGGTCGGAGTGGGTGAACTTCGCAACCACCTGCGCCGTCGCCGCCGCCGACCGGTCCTTGTCAGGGAGCGGGACGACGCCAGCGATGGCCTCGCCGTAGTTGAAGTAGCTGATGTTGTCCCGCTGCGCCTGGTCGAACAGGAAGCCCTTGCTCGGCCAGGTGACCGCGTACACGCCGAAGTCGTACGGCCGGCCGCGGCCGCCGTAGTTCTGGAACCAGTTCTTGTGCACGTAGTCCGACACCTGACCGGCGCTGGTCCAGAAGTGCCCGTCGATCGAGGCCTCGCTGTTGGCATACACGTGGTCGAGCAGCGGGAACCGCGTTGCCAGGGCGTGGAAGTTCGGCGTCACCGTGGGACCGAACAGGCTCAGCTTCGGATCCGAGTCGCCCCGATGCAGGTCACCGAGGATCTGGTCGTACGTGCGGTTCTCCTTCACGACGTAGAAGACGTGCTTGATAGGCCCCCCGGGACGCAGCGGCGTGCCGACGGGCGCCACCCGCGAGTCCGCCGGCCCCAGCTGGGCGTCGGCGGCGTGGGTGTACGCGCGCAGCTGGGCATCGCTGGGGAAGGGCAGCACGCCGACCAAGCCATTGACGATCGAGGGCAGGTAGCTGAAGCGGTTGATGGTGTTGTCGTTGTTGGCGGGGCTCAGCGGGTTGGGGCCGCTCCGGTTGGGCCCGATGCCGAAGGACTTCGCCGCCAGGTAGACCAGGGTTGTCCCACCGCTCTGGACATCCGCCGGGAAGTCGGCGGTCGGGATGCGGCCGAGCAACCGGTACCCGGCTGTGTCCCCGACGGTGGACGGCACCGAGAACACCGCGATGTCGTCCGCGCCCTCCTCGGCGACGAGAAGCCGGGTGCCGTGGCGGGCCAGCGACAGGGCGACGGGGGCGGAGCCGAGCCCAACGACCCGGTCGAGGCTCAGCGTGGTGAGCACCGTCCTGGATGCCGTGTCGAGCACCGCGACCTGGTCGGAGTTGGTGACGGCCACGAACGCCCGGTCGGCGTGCGGGTCGGCGAGGACCGCCTCGGGATGGGACAGGGCCGGCCCTACGGTGATGTCCGCGGTCTTCGTGGCCGACGCCAGGTCCACGACGGAGACCGTGCCGGCCGACTCGTTGGACACCAGCCCGGTGCGGCCGTCCCGGAGTACGGCGGCGCCGTACGGGTAGTGGCCCACGGCCACCGTCCGCACGGCCCCGGTCGTCGTGTTGATCACCGCGGCATGGTCGGCGAGGTTCATCGGGACGAGCAACGTGCTGCCGTCGCCGCTGACGGCGAGGCGGTCGGGCCACGCCAGCCGGTTGGTGTTGGTGGGCGGGAACTCCTGCGGGGGACCCTCGTACCCGGGAATGTCGACGATGCCCTGCGGTACTGGCGAACCCGGGGGAGGCGGTGTCGCGATCAGGCGGGCGAAACGAGCCCGCCCCGTGGCCGGGTCGTAGGTGAAGACCTGGACGTTGTCGCCGGCCCGACCGGGGAGACCCAGCCGCTGCTGGTCGGTGTGCGAGGAGTCCTGTACCCCGGACACGTATGCCTGGGGGCGGGTCGGGTCCATGGCGATGCCACCGGACAGGCCGGGAACGGGCAGCACCTGGACGACGCGGCCGGTAGCAACGGACACGATCCGGATGTCCTGCTTGCCCCGTCCTGTCGACAGTGCCCAGTAGAACCGGCCGTCCCGGGTGAGCGCACCGCCCGTCGGGAAGTTGCCCACACCGGTGAGGCGTCCAGCCGGCCGGAGGACGCGGCCGTTGCCGAGCAGTCGGCTGGCCGGTCCGGGCGGATCCCACACTCCGGCAGACAGAGCGCTGGCCGCGAGGGCGGTCACCAGGGCGACGCTCAGGAACGGGATCATGGTCCGGCGGTTCATGGCAGAGGCGTTCGCCAGAAGGAAGTGCATCCCTGCGGAAGAGGGCATGAACGGCCGCCTGAGCGCGCGGGAGGACGCGTTCATCTCCGCGTCACACGATGTTCGCCGCCTCAGTGGCGAGGATTACCTCACTCGCGGCAGGGACGGCACCGCACGGCGCGAAGACCTCCGTATGACTGCCACGACCCCGCTCCCCGCTCTGCGCCGCGTCACGACGCTCCTGCTCACGGCGGGTCTGGCTGCCGCGGTCGCACTCGCGCCGGCCGCCCAGGCGCAGGGGCACCGCGTCGCCGGGCTGGAGAACGTGCCCCACTTCGACCACGTCGTCGTCCTCACCGAGGAGAACGAGGCTGCCAGTACGACGTTCGCCGCTGGTAGCCCGGCGGTCTACCTCAACAGCCTGCGCAGGCGGGGGGTCTTCCTGCCGAACTACTACGGCACTGGACATGTCAGCCTCGACAACTACATCGCCATGGTCAGCGGCCAGCAACCCCAGCCGCTGAGCGTGAGCGACTGCGCGACGGTGTCGCTGTGGACCTGTGTCCAGCCGCAGGCCGCCTTCGCCTCCGGTCGGCATCTCGGTGACCAGCTCGATGCCGCGGGGCTCTCCTGGCGCTCCTACCAGGACGGGACGACCACGCCCTGCTTCCACGGTCCCTACACCCCCGGTGACGTCACACCCGACCCGATGCAGGGCAACTCGGCCGTCGGCGCCAAGAACTACGCGGACCGTCACAACCCGTTCATCTACTTCCCGAACGTCATCGGGAACCAGGCGCGGTGCGCCCAGCACCAGCGGCCCATCGCCGACCTGACCAGGGACCTCCGGACCCAGTCGCTGCCGGCGTTCTCGTTCATCACACCCGACACGTGCAATGACGGCCACGACAACCCATGTGTGGGCATGAAGACGGGCGGCCTCGTCACGGCGGATGCCTGGCTGCGCCGCACGGCGCCCTCCCTGCTCGCCTACCTCGCCCGGCACAACGGGCTGTTGATCATCAACTTCGACGAGGGTTCCACGCCGTCCTCGCCCACGCAGCTCGCGACAGGACCGGCCGACTTCCTATGCTCGACGTGCACGCTGCTGGGTCTCGGAGGCCGCACCGGCGCGATCCTGATCTCGCCGAGGCTCCCTCAGGGCGCGACGGTCACCACGTCCTACGACCACTACAGCCTGCTGCGGTCGATCGAGGACAGCTTCGGCATCGGGGAGCACCTCAACCTCGCCGGTCAGGCCGTGCCGATGACCGACGCGTTCGCCGGGACACGCGGCTGAGGCCCTCGCGGTTTCACAGTCGATCGCCAGGTTGACGGCAGGTCGCTCACACCAGGCCCGACCACTGTTGCGTGAGGCGCCCACCACGGCGCCGCGACACTGGAGGAACCGATGGTGAAGAAGATAGTTCTGGCTACCACCCTCGTCGGGGCGGCCGTCGTTGCCGGCGCGCTAGGGGCAACGATGTTCGGCACCGCCAACGCCGCCAGTGGCACGCCGGCCCCGGGGGTCTCGCCGGGCTCGCCGGGCACCTTGCACTCCAACACCGACCCGACCCACGAGGCCGGCGAGAGCGCCGCCCGTCAGGCGCAGGAGAAGACGGCGGACGCGGGCGGCGTCGCACCGGAAGGCGCCCGTGGTGGCCACTCCAACACCGACCCGGCCCACGAAGCCGGTGAGAGCGCGGCCCGTCAGGCTCAGGAGAAGGCGCGCGACGCGGGCCTGCCGGCGACGGCGCCGTCCCCGGGGACGTCGGGCTGACCGACCGGGCGGTGGACCTCGCCTAGGGTCGGGATGTGCTGCGCTCGGTCCTCACGTTCACCCTCGTCGCCGCGCTGCTGACCGTCACCCCCGGGCCCGACTCGCTGCTCGTCCTGCGGACAGCGGTCGTCGACGGCCGGCGCACGGCGATGGTCACCGGCGGAGGCATCTGCCTCGGGCTCCTGGTCTGGGGCTCGGCAGCGGCCCTGGGGGTGACCGCCCTGCTCGCGGCGTCGCACACGCTGTTCACGGTGCTGCGCTGGACGGGAGGCGCCTACCTGATCTGGGTAGGTGTCTCCCTGCTGCGCCAGGGCGGCCCCCAGGTGGGCCCTCAGGTGGGCCCTCAGGTGGGCCCTCAGGTGGGCCCTCAGGTGGGCCCTCAGGTGGGCCCCGTCCAGCCCGGCGCTCAGGGACGCTCCCGGGCGGGCTTCCGCCGGGGGCTGCTGACCAACCTGGTGAACCCGAAAATCGGCGTCTTCTACCTGACGTTCCTGCCGCAGTTCGTTCCCGCCGGGCGCTCAGTGCTCCTGACGACGCTTCTGCTGACACTGGTGCATGTCGTCCAGGGGCTGCTCTGGTTCTTCGTGATCGCCACCCTGGCGGCCAAGGTGGCTCGGGTCTTCCAGCGCCCCGCGGTCACCCGCTGGCTCGAACGCACCGCCGCGGCGGTCTTCGTCGGGTTCGGCTGTCGGCTGGCCCTGTCCAGCCGTTGAGCGGCTGACTAGAGCAGGGCACCGGGGTTCAGCAGACCGAGAGGGTCGAGCGCCGCCTTGATCGCCCGCTGGACCGACAGTGACGTCTCACCCACGTCCTCGCCGAGCCAACGCCGTTTCAGCCTGCCGATGCCGTGCTCGCCGGATACGGTCCCGCCGAGTGAGAGAGCGGCGCGGAAGATCTGGTCGGCGCAGTCCCACAGCCGCTCGGTGCCGTCCGGCCCGTCGGGGACGACCAGCACCGGGTGGGCGTTGCCGTCCCCCGCGTGGGCGACGCAGGCGACCTGGACGCCGGTCTGGGCGGCGATGCTCTCCACCCGCTCGATCAAGGTCGCCAGCATCGAGCACGGGACGCAGACGTCCTCGACCAGGGTCCGCCCGACCGCCTGCATCGCCGGGTAGGCGGCTCGTCGGATGTCCAGGAGCTCGCGGCTCTCGTCTGCATCCGTCGTCACCGCGACCTCGGTGGCGCCGTACTCGCGCGCAAGGCGTTCGACGTCTCCGGTGGCGCCGTCGCGATCCTCGACCTGCATCACCAGCAGGGCGTGCACGGACTCGCCGAAGCCGGTGCCCCTGTACGCGTCGATGGCCCGCACGTGGCCGTGGTCGATGAGCTCGAGCAGCGTCGGGCTCGGACCGCGGGCCACGAGGGCGGCCGCGGCGGCACCGGCCTGGGTGGTCTCCGGGAAGGTGAGCAGGGCGGTCGCCAGCGGCGGCGGCATTGAGACGAGGCGAAGGGTCGCGCCGACGACGACACCAAGAGTGCCCTCCGAGCCGACGAACAGCTGCGTCAGGTCGTAGCCCGCGCTGCGCTTGGCCGTCCGGCCGCCCGTCCGGAGCAGCCGCCCGTCGGCGAGCACCACGTCGAGTCCGAGGACAGCGGCGCGGGTGGCGCCGTACCGCACGCACCTCAGTCCGCCGGCGTTCGTGGCGATGTTGCCGCCGATCGTGGAGGTCTCCCAGCTCGATGGATCAGGGGCATACATCAGGTTGAACGGGCGTGCAGCCACACTGATCGCCGCGTTGATGACGCCTGGCTCCGTGACCGCCAGCCGGTCGTCGGACGAGACTTCGGTGATCCGGTCCATGTGCGTCAGGTCCAGGACCAGGGCGCCGTCGCCGGCGGCCGCCCCCCCGGAGATGCCCGTGCCCGCCCCACGCGGCACGACCGGCTGGACGTTGCTGGTCGCCCAGCGCATGACCTCCTGGACGTCGGCGACGGTGCGCGCCGACACGACGGCCAGGGGTGTGCCGGGGATGATCAGGTCGGTCGAGTCGCCGGCGTAGGACGCGACGATGTCGGCGTCTGTTCGCACCGCGCCGGCGGCGACCCGGGCCTGCAGCTCGTCGAGTCTTCCCGCGGCTGGTGTCGTCCCCACCCGTTGATGCTACGAGCCCGGCAAGAATGGGCCGATGGACCTCCACGGGCTGCTCGACGCACTGACCCTGGACGAGAAGGCGGGGCTGACCTGCGGGCGGGACATGTGGACCGTCGCCGGGATACCTGAGCGGGGGATACCCGACATCGTGCTGACCGACGGGCCCAATGGCGCGAGGGGGTCCGCCCTGTTGGGAGCCGGTCGCGTGAGCGCCGCCTGTCTGCCCTGTGGGATCGCGCTCGGCGCGACGTGGGACCCCGGCCTGCTCGAGGAGGTCGGTGCGGTCCTGGGGGAGGAGGCACGCACCAAGTCGGCACGCGTCCTGCTCGCACCGACCATCAACCTTGTCCGGTCACCGCTTGCGGGCAGGACGTTCGAGTCCTACTCGGAGGATCCGCTGCTGACCGGCCTGCTCGCCGCCGGTTTCGTCAGGGGGGTCCAGAGCCGCGGGGTCGCCGCAACTGTGAAGCACTTCATCGGCAACGAGGCGGAGCACGAACGCACCACGATCAGCTCCGACATCGACGAGCGCGCGCTTCGCGAGCTCTACCTGGTGCCCTTCGAGCTCGCGATCCGTGGGGCTCGCCCGCTGGCGGTGATGACGGCGTACAACCGCCTCAACGGGAGCTGGTGCACCGAGGACCGTGCGTTGCTCCAGGGCATCCTGCGCGACGAGCTGGGCTTCGACGGCGTGGTGATGACGGACTGGTTCGGCGTGGGGTCCACCCGCGCCAGCGCCATGGCTGGTGTGGACCTGCAGATGCCCGGGCCGGCCCGGTTCTTCGGCCCGCCGCTCGCAGACGCGGTGCGGTCGGGCGCCGTGCCGGCCGAGGTACTCGACGCATCCGTGCTTCGGTGGCTGCGCCTCATCGACCTCCTCGGTGCCTGGGCGGATGAGCCCGGACCGGAGCGGGCGGTGGACCGGCCCGAGCACCGGGCGGTGGCCCGGAGGGCCGCCACCGACGCCACCGTGCTGCTCCGCAACGACGGGCTGCTCCCGCTCGACGCAACGACGGTGGGGACGGTGGCGCTCATCGGACCCAACGCCACCCGTGCGCACATCATGGGCGGCGGGTCGGCGCAGCTCCGGCCGCACCGGTGGGACTCGCCGGCAGCCGTCCTGCGCGAACGCCTGGGGGACCGGCTGCTCGTGGAGCCCGGCTGCCGCATCGACAAGACCGTGCAGCCTCTGGTTCCCGACGAGGGGTTCACCCTGCGGTTCACCACAGTCGGGGCCGGCGCTTCCGAGGCCGGGGTGTCGGCGGAGCCGGACGGACGCCTGCTGTGGTTTGGTGCGCCCCTTGCCGGTCTCGACGAGAACGCCTTCGCGTTCCAGGCGAGCGGGCGGCTCACCGTCCGTGACGGGGGTCGGCACCGCTTCACGATGGTGCAGTGCGGCACCGCGCGGGTCAGCCTGGACGGGGTCGTCGTCCTCGACGGGATGACCGAGCGGCCGCCTCCGGGGACCGACCTGTTCGGCCTGGGCAGCGCCGAGCTCGAGGTAGAGGTCGAGCTCGCCGCCGGTTCGACCGTGGAGGTCCTGGTCGACTACGCCGCAACCGGTTCGGTCTTCCTGCACGGGGTCAAGCTCGGCCATGCGGCACCGGAGGCGGCGGACCTGCTGGGCCGGGCCGTCGCGGCGGCATCGGCCGCCGACGTCGCGGTCGTCGTCGTTGGCACAAGTGCGGAATGGGAGACTGAAGGACAGGACCGTGAGCTTCTCGACCTGCCCGGTGGGCAGGACGAGCTGGTCAACCGGGTGTGTACCGCAAACCCGCGCACGATCGTCGTCGTGAATGCGGGCAGCGCCGTCGCCATGCCGTGGGCTGATCTCTCCGCAGCCGTCGTGATGTCCTGGCTCGGCGGCCAGGAGATGGCAGAAGGCCTAGCCGACGTCCTCTTCGGCCTCGCCGAGCCGGCCGGGCGGCTACCGCTCACGGTACCCATGCGGATCGAGCACACGCCTGCGTTCGGGGCTTTCCCCGGTGACAACGACCATGTCCCCTACCGGGAGGGCCTGCTGATGGGCTACCGCTGGTTCGACACCCGGGCGATCACGCCCAGATTCGCCTTCGGGCAGGGCGGGTCGTACACGACGTTCGTCTGGGGACAGCCGGAGCTGACCAGCACCGACCTCGCATCGGGCGAGGCTATCGAGGTGACCGTCGCGGTCACCAACACAGGGACCCGACGCGGCGCCGAGGTTGTCCAGTGCTACGTCGAGCCCGTGCCTGGCCGGTTGATGCGCCCTCGCCGCGAGCTCAGAGGGTTCGCGAAGGTATGGGTCGATCCCGGAGAGACCGCAACGGCGCAGATCACGCTCGACGCGCGCAGCTTCGCCTTCTGGGACCCCGGCTCGCCGGAGACCGCCTACCTGGCTTCCCGTCTCGGCGCCGCCGAGGTCGTGCCGGCTGGCCGCCGCGGCACACCGGTCGCCCAAGCAGGCTGGCAGGTGGAGGCCGGTCCCCACCGGATCCTGCTGGCCCGCTCGGTGGCTGACGTCGTCAGCAGCGCCGTCGTGCAGGTCGGCTGGTCCGGACCGGTGGGTGTCGTCAGCTGAGGGTGTTGTGCAGGCGGACGACGTTGCTGTCCGTGAACGTCCGGATCTGGACGAGGTCGCACAGCTGATGGGCGAGCCACACCCCGCGGCCACCTTCCTGCTGGAAGTCCGGGACCCGACGGCCCACCAGAGGGTCGTTGATCGCTCCGCGGTCATGGATCTCGCAGATGAGCACGGGACCGTCGACCCAGATCCGCAGCATGCCGTGCCCACCACCGTGGTGCAGGCTGTTGGCCGCCATCTCGTTCACGGCGAGCACGACGTCGTGGGTCCGGTCGGCGCTCAGGCCGGCCTCGCTCGCCGTCCGCTCCGTCAGTGACCGGACCCGCCCCAGCTCTCCCCGCGAGAACCGGAGCTCGGTCACCGGGCCGGGGGGCTCGGGCAGCGGCTCGTCGAAGCGCGCGGCGGCTAGGCGTTCGTTGTAGCTGGGGCTGGGCCGGAGCCGGGTCTGCTCGACGATAACGGGGTGGCTGCAGTGGGCCTCAGCGAGGACGGCCTCCCCCAGGCGACTGGTGTCGTAGGGGCAGAGAAGTCGGAACCCCCGCGTGCCCGCGAACGCCACATTGAGCAGAGCTTCGTGGCGCTGGCACTCAATCAGTTCCGCAGGGGTGCGCTCGGCCCAGATCGGCTCGCCGATCCCGCGAAGCCCACCGCCGCGCTGCACCGCCGCGTCGACGAAGGTCTGCCAGGCGGGGATGATCCGCGCGGGGTTGCTCCCGACGTCCTGCATGTCCGCGAACGTGACGCCTGTCGCCTCGGCTCCAAGAGCCATCCGCAGCATGGCGATCTTGCGGGCGTCGACGACAACGAGGATGTCCTCGCCGCGGGCGACGCCCTCCCGCAGGAAGGGCACCGTTCCGGCGAGGTAGTCCTGGTCGTCGCTGTACAGCAGGGCCTCATGGCTGAACCCGGCGGACGTGACGTCCTCGGCCAGCATGGTCACGTCGCGCCCCCCCTCCCGCCGCCTCGGTGCGCCCCTCAGGGCACGCTTCCCCCGGTGCCCTCTACCCCGGTCCCCAGCACCCAAACGGGCCAGGAAGACGCTGCGGGCACAATGGCGACCGTGACAACAGGCCGCCTCTCCGCGACGTGTTCCCTCCTTCCGGGGACCGGACTGGACACGGTGGCCGAGTGGCTGGTCCGTTCCGCAGCGGCCTGGGACCTGCCAGCCGTCCACCCACGGCGCTGGGTGGTCGCCCTGGAACGGGAGATTCCGCGCACCGACGAGGTCGAGCTCTACCTCGAGTACGACCCGGTGACCCAGCTGGCCACCGTCGAGCTCTGGCACACCGGGAAGGTCGTCTTCGGGATCGACGACTGGCTGGGCACGTGGTGAGCGGACGGAGTGACGGGGCGCGGGAGCTCAGGCGGGAAGGCGCGGCGCGGGCATGGCCATCACCTTCTGCACCAGCGTGGTGAACGCGTCGAAGTCGAAGGGCTTCGTCAGGACGGTCGCGACGCGGGCCCGACCCGGATCCCCTTCGAGCTCGGCGAGTGGCTTGCCGGAGATGATCACCACGGGGATCGCCGCGGTCCTGGGGTCCTCCGACAGGCGCCGGCTCACCTCCCAGCCGTCGATCCCCGGCATCATGACGTCGAGCGTGATCAGGTCGGGCTGCTCGTCCAGGGCCAGCAGCAGGCCGGCTGGTCCGTCCGCTGCCTTGAGGACGCGGTAGCCCTCCAGCTCCAGGATCACGCCGATCATCTCGCGGATCGAGTCCTCGTCGTCCACGACGAGGACCGTGCGCCTGCCGGCGAGTGCCCCTAGGGCATCGCCGGCGGCCTTCTGGTGGGAACCCGGGGCAGCCTGGGACGCGGTCATATGCTCGACATCGGAGTGTGAGCTCCTGACGGTGTCACCCGAACGAGTGAGTTGTCTGGAGACGATCTCTGCATGAGGGACCCGATGGAGCTGGTGACCTCGCTGTCCCCCCCACCGGCGGACGCGCCCCCCGCGCCGGTGCTGATCCAGGCCCTGGACGGGTTCATCGACGCCGGTGGCGCAGCCCGGTTGGCGCGGCAGCATCTCCTGGGCGGAGGGCACTCCGAGGTCGTCGCCACGTTCGACGTCGATGAGCTGCTCGACTACCGGGCCAGGCGTCCGCTGATGCTGTTTGCCCAGGACCACTGGGAGAGCTATGACGGCCCCGCTCTCGAGCTGCGACGGCTGCACGACGACACTGGTACACCCTTCCTCCTGCTCGTCGGCCCCGAACCCGACGTCCAGTGGGAGCGCTTCGTCGCCGCGGTCGAGGAGCTCTGCGTCCGCTTCGGCGTCGTCACCACCGTCGGGCTCAATGCCATCCCGATGGCCGTCCCCCACACCAGGCCGCTCGGGGTCATCGCCCACGGCAGCCGCAAGGAGCTCGTCGCGGGCTTCGACACCTGGGTCAGCACCGTGCGGGTGCCGGCGAGTGCCGGCCACCTGCTGGAGTTCCGGCGCGGCCAGAGCGGGCGGGACGCCATGGGTTTCGCCGTCCACGTCCCCCACTACCTGGCTCAGGTCGACTACCCCGCCGCATCCGCCGTGCTGCTCGACGTCGTGTCACGGGCCACCGGGCTCGTGCTTCCCACGGCCTCGCTGCTGCAGGCGGCAGATGCGGTCCGGGAGGGGGTCGACGCCCAGGTGGCGTCGTCCACCGAGATCGCGGAGGTCGTCGCCGCGCTGGAGGCGCAGTACGACGCCTTCGTGCGGGGGCGGGGCTCGGGACTGCTCGCCGGGGACGGACTGCCTACCGCCGACGAGCTCGGCGCCGAGCTCGAGAGGTTCCTGGCCCAGCAGCACAAGGGTGACGGACAGGACGGCTGACACGGGGCCGGACACTCCGGTTCTGTCTCACCTGCGTCCTACCGTGGGCCTGTGCGCCTTCTGCATACCTCCGACTGGCACCTGGGACGATCGCTGCACCGGGCGGACCTGCGGGATGCCCAGGCCGCCTTCCTCGACGGGCTAGTGGACGTCGTCCGGTCCGAGCGGGTGGACGCCGTCCTCGTGGCCGGTGACGTGTACGACCGGGCGGTGCCTCCGGTGGAGGCCGTCACGCTGTGCGAGTCCGCGCTCCTGCGGTTGCGGGAGGCCGGCGCCAGGGTCATCCTGATCAGCGGCAACCACGACTCGGCCACCCGGCTCGGGTTCAGTGCCCGGCTGCTGGACGCTGCCGGGGTCCACCTGCGGACCTCCGTCGCCGGGAGTGCCGTCCCGGTGGTGCTCGCCGATGACCATGGCGAGGTAGCGGTCTACGCCATCCCCTACCTCGAGCCTGCTGCGGTCCGGGCCGACCTGCCCCCGGATCCCGCCGACCCGTCCCTGGACGCTCCGCGTGGCCACGCAGGCGTGCTGGGAAGGTGTCTGTCGGCCGCGCGGGCCGACCTGGCCCGGCGAGGTTCGCGCTCCGTCGTGCTGGCGCACGCGTGGGTCACCGGAGGTCAGCCCACCGACAGTGAGCGCGACATCACGGTCGGCGGGGTGGGCTCCGTCCCGGCCGCCCTCTTCGACGGCTTCAGCTACGTCGCGCTCGGCCACCTCCACCGCCCGCAGGAGTTGGGCCCAGCCCTCCGCTACAGCGGCTCGCCGCTGGCGTACTCCTTCTCCGAGGCCGGCCAGGCCAAGGGCAGCTGGCTGGTCGAGCTGGGCGCCACGGGGGTCACCTTCGTCGAGCAGGTGCCCGCGCCCGTCCCGCGGCGGCTCACGGTGCTCCGCGCGACGTTGCAGGAGGCGCTGACCGCGCCCGGGTACGAGGACCTGCGCGACGACTGGCTCTCCGTCACGCTGACGGACGCGGCGCGCCCGGAGGATGCGATGGCGCGGCTGCGCACCCGCTTCCCCCACGTCCTCGTGCTCGAGTGGGCACCGCAGGACCGCCGTCTGGACGACCGGACGTACCGGGCGCGGATTCACGGCCTCGACGACCTCCAGGTGGCCGCGCGCTTCGTGGAACACGTGCGGGGCACGCCTGCATTGCCCGCCGAGGTCGCCCTGCTCGGACAGGCTTTCGAAGCCGGACGGCTCACCGAGCACGGGCTGGCCGTCCGCTGATGCGTCCCCACCTGCTCGAGCTGACTGCGTTCGGCCCCTTCCCGGGAACGGTGTCGGTCGACTTCGACGCGCTGGCCTCGGCGGGGCTGTTCCTTCTGCACGGTGACACCGGCGCGGGAAAGAGCAGCCTGCTCGATGCTCTGGGGTTCGCGCTCTACGGTCGCCTCCCCGGACAGCGCGGCACCGCGAAGCGACTGCGCTCCGACCACGCCGACGGCGGCACCCGTACGTCGGTCCAGCTGGTGGTGACTCTCGCGGGCCGACGCCTGCGGATCACGCGATCCCCCGAGCAGCAGCGCGCCAAGCGTCGCGGTTCCGGCACCACGCGTGAGCAGTCCGGTGTGCTGCTCGAGGAATGGGTCGGCACGCAGTGGTCTACGCGCTCGACCCGGCTCGACGAGACGGCGCTCGAGCTCGAGAGGCTCATCGGGATGACCGCCGAGCAGTTCTTCCAGGTCGTCCTGCTGCCCCAAGGCGAGTTCGCCACCTTCCTGCGCGCCGACTCGGCCCAGCGGGGCGAGGTCCTGCGAAGGCTCTTCGCCACGGATCGGTTCAGCCAGGTCGAAGACTGGCTCGCCGGCCGGCGGCTGGCGAGCGCACGGCGGGCGGAGCAGCTGGGCCAGGACCGTGACGTGTTGTTGGCCCGCGTGGTCCAGGCGGTGGGGGCCGAGCCGACCGCGATGCCCGAGCCGGCTGTGGCGGCGGCCTGGGTGCGCACCTGCCGGGACGCTGCCGCCGGGGCGGCGCGGTCGGCGGGTCTGTTCGTCGCCGAGGCGGAGTCCCGCCGGAACACAGCCCGCG
>JALYIZ010000014.1 GCA_030775505.1 Actinomycetota bacterium
GTGCACGGGCTCGACGCCGGCGTAGCACCCGACGGGGAGGCTCTGCGACTGGTGGTGCGCGCTCTCGCCGGACTGCTCGCGGAGGTGGCTCCGGGCCGCAGCGTCGAGGTGCGGGTGCCGCCGTACGTGGCCGTGCAGTGCGTCGCCGGGCCGCGGCACGCCCGGGGGACCCCGCCCAACACGGTCGAGGCCGACCCGGTGGCCTTCCTGGAGGTGGTCACGGGCCGGTCCACCTGGGCCGACGCGGTCGGGACGGGACGGATCCGGGCCAGTGGCGCCCGGGCCGACCTGTCCGGGCTCCTGCCACTGCTGCGCTAGGTACACTGGCCGCGTCGGCTTCCCCCGCCTTCCTCCTCGAGGAGCCCGCCTCGTGCCTGTCGCGCACGGCCAGTCCGACGACCCGAGCTCCGACAGCTACCAGCCCGAGCGGCCGGTGGGTGAGGAGTGCGGTGTGTTCGGGGTCTGGGCCCCCGGTGAGGACGTCGCCAAGCTCACGTATTACGGCCTGTACGCGCTGCAGCACCGCGGCCAGGAGGCGGCCGGGATGGCCGTCTCGGACGGCAGCGCCGTGCTGGTCTACAAGGAGCTCGGGCTGGTGGCCCAGGTCTTCGACGAGGCCACCCTCGGCTCGCTGCGCGGCCACCTCGCGATCGGGCACACGCGCTACTCCACGACCGGCGGCTGCACGTGGGAGAACGCCCAACCGTCCTTCCGGACGATGCCCACGGGCGGGAGCCTCGCGTTGGGGCACAACGGGAACCTGACCAACACCTCGGAGCTGGCCCGTCGGGTGGCCGACCTGGGACTGCGGGGCACCGCGGGGGCCACGACGGACTCGGACCTCATCGCGACGCTGCTCGCGCACAGCACCGACGTGTCCCCGGACGTCGCGGCCCTCGACGTGCTGCCGACGTTGCGCGGAGCGTTCTCGCTGGTGTTCATGGACGAGCACACCCTGTACGCGGCCCGGGATGCCCACGGCGTGCGCCCCCTGGTGCTCGGCAAGCTCGAGCGGGGCTGGGTCGTGGCCAGCGAGAGCGCCGCACTCGACATCGTCGGGGCGTCGTTCGTGCGCGAGGTCGAGCCCGGGGAGCTGCTGGCGATCGACGAGCACGGGGTGCGGTCCTCGCGCTTCGCCGCCTCGACCCCCAAGGGCTGTTTGTTCGAGTACGTCTACCTGGCCCGCCCCGACACCACCATCGCCGGTCAGTCGGTCTACGGGACCCGGGTCGCGGTCGGCCGCACCCTCGCCAGGGAGGCGCCCGCTGACGCGGACCTCGTCATTCCGGTCCCGGAGTCCGGCACCCCGGCGGCGATCGGCTACGCGGAGGAAAGCGGCATCCCGTACGGGCAGGGTCTGGTCAAGAACGCCTACGTCGGCCGGACGTTCATCCAGCCTTCGCAGACGATCCGGCAGCTCGGTATCCGGCTCAAGCTCAACCCCCTGCGGGAGGTGATCCGCGGCAAGCGGCTCGTCGTCGTCGACGACTCGATCGTGCGCGGGAACACCCAGCGGGCGCTTGTACGGATGCTGCGGGAGGCGGGGGCGGCGGAGGTGCACGTGCGGATCTCCAGCCCGCCGGTGAAGAACCCCTGCTTCTACGGCATCGACTTCGCCAGCCGGGCCGAGCTGGTTGCCAGCGCCATGGGCGTCGACGAGATCTGTGCCTCTATCGGGGCCGACTCACTGGCGTTCGTCACGTTGGAAGGTCTGACGCTGGCCAGTGCCCAGCCCGCGGGCCAGCTGTGCCGGGCCTGCTTCGACGGGGAGTACCCGATCGAGATCCCCCACCAGGACCTGATCGGCAAGCACGTCCTGGAAGGGATCGCCCGCAACGCGGTCGCGGACCATGAGCACACCTCGGCGGGCACCGTCGTGCACAACGGCATCGCCGCCGCCGACGAGCTCGACGCCATGCTCCCGGGCGTCGGTGCCGCTGACGCGCTGGGCCGGCCATGACCTCCTACGCGTCCGCAGGCGTGGACATCGAGGCGGGTGACCGGGCGGTCGAGCTGATGAAGTCGAAAGTGGCCAGGGCCAGCCGGCCCGAGGTGGTCGGGGGTCTCGGCGGCTTCGCCGGGCTGTTCCGGCTGGACACCTCGCGTTACCGGCAGCCACTGCTCGCGAGCAGCACCGACGGCGTCGGCACGAAGCTGGCCGTGGCCCAGGCGATGGACAAACACGACACGGTCGGCATCGACCTGGTCGGGATGGTCGTCGACGACCTCGTCGTGTGTGGCGCGGAGCCGCTGTTCCTGCAGGACTACATCGCCTGCGGTCAGGTGGTGCCCGAGCGGATCGCCGAGATCGTCGGCGGAATCGCGACCGGCTGCGAGATGGCCGGCTGCGCCCTGGTCGGCGGGGAGACGGCGGAGCACCCCGGACTGATGGCCGCCGACCACTACGACATCGCCGGGACCGGTGTGGGTGTGGTCGAGGCGGACGCGGTACTGGGCCCCGACCTGGTCCGGGCGGGCGACGTCGTCGTGGCGATGGGCAGCTCCGGGCTGCACTCCAACGGCTACTCGTTGGTGCGCAAGGTGCTGCTCGAGCACGCGCGGCTGCGCCTGGACGCCGTCGTGGACGAGCTGTCCCGTCCGCTGGGTGAGGAGCTGCTCATCCCCACCCGGATCTACGCCAAGGACTGCCTGGCTGTCATTGCGGAGACGTCGGTCCACGCGTTCGCCCACGTGACCGGTGGTGGGCTGGCGAGCAACCTGGCCCGCGTCCTGCCGGCCCATCTTGGGGCGACCGTCGACCGGGGGACCTGGTCGCCCGCGCCGGTGTTCCGCCTGGTGGAAGGGCGGGGGCGCGTGGAGCAGCCCGAGCTGGAGCGCACGTTCAACATGGGCGTCGGCATGGTGGCGCTGCTGCCGCCGGATGACGTCGACCGGGCGCTCGCCCTGCTGACCGCCCGCCACGTGCCCGCGTGGGTCGCGGGCGAGGTCGGCGCGGGCCAGGGCAACGTCACCCTGACCGGGTCTCATCCGCTCTAGTCAGCGGGCGGCGCGACCGGGGCCGTCGGGAGCGTAGGGGTCGTCGAGCTCGTCGTCGTCCTCGACCGCAGCGGGCCGGGTCGTCAGTGGCCCGCCGGAGGCGAGCTCAGCCTTGAGCCGCTCAGGGTCGAGCGAGCCGGTGTTGTACTTCAGCTCGCGAGCGACCTTGGTCTGCTTGGCCTTCGCACGGCCGCGCCCCATGGCTCGACCCCCTCGATCGGCCCGGGGCACGTGGGCCCCGGACTCATCAATGTGACAGGTGAAAAGGGGACGCGCCGGAGGCGATCTCCCAGCGGGTTCCCTGTCCCGCCACGGTACAGGGTACGGGCGCGAAGCAGGAACCCGACACCGGAGGGCGAATCTCCAGACCCAACCGACGCCCAACCCAGGAGCCCCCCGTGCAGGTCCGGACCGCCCTTCTCGCCGCCACTGTGGCGGCCGCCGCAGGCATCGCCCTGACGGCGCCGCCGTCGTCCGCCGCGGGTGTGCCCGTCCTCGACGGGAAGAAGACCAAGGTCCTGAGCTTCAGCGGCTCGGGTGGTCTCCAGGACAACGACTCCGACTTCGTCACCGGCACCGTCAAGGCCAACGACCGGACCCAGTGCGAGGCGCCGCGCTGCGCCGCCATGGTGTTCATCTACAAGCCGGCCAAGGGGGTCAAGGGCGACACCGCGTACACGCTCACCTGGACCAACCCGGGCTCCGACTTCGACCTCTACGTCGCCGAGATCGCCAAGGACGGCAGCCGGAGCAAGATCGCCGGGTGTGGAGCCGGCGCGGGCAACCACGAGAAGGTGTTCATCCCGGCCGGGACGCTCAAGTCGGGCAAGAAGTACGCGGTGGTCGTCGACTTCTACCGCTCCCTGAACGAGACCATGACCGCCAAGGTCGAGATGCCCGGGACGGACACGGTCGCGACCACCGTTCCCGCCGCCGTGAACAACCTGCAGACCGTCAACTGCGCGCTATGAGAGGGACTGACATGCGTCTCCGCCCGCTGCTCGCCGGCTCGCTGATCGCGGTGGTCGCGGCCGGCTCGTTGTCCCCTGCGCTCGCGAAGGGCAAGCCGAAGAGCAAGCCGGCGCCCATCGTCGGCTCGTACACGGCCACCGCGCTGCCCGACCCGACCGGCGACATGCCAGCGGCCAACAAGGGCAAGTGCGCCTCGATGACCCCGACGGGCCGGACGACGCACGAGTTCAAGGTCCCGGCGGCGGGGACGCTCACCGTCAGCCTGAACAACAAGCTCGACTGGTCCCTCGACGTCCGCAACGCCGACGGCGTGCTGGGTGACTCCGACGGGGGCTCGCCTGTCTCTGCTGAGTCCGTTGAGGTGGCGTTCAAGAAGAAGGACACGGTTGTGATCGGCGCGTGCAATCTGACGGGCGAGCCGAGCGTGACGGTGAGTTACACCTTCACCTACAAGTAGCTCAGGAGCGGCCCGGCAGCAGCACGCTGCGCAGCCGTCCGACGTCAGCCATGCGCCGCTCAGCCAGCCGGTCCGCCGCGACGGCAGGTGGCACCCCCTCGGACTCGGCAAGAGCGAAGATCGCCAGGGTCGTGTCGTAGATCAAGGCTGCCTTGGCCTTGGCCCGCTCGAAGCGGAAGCCCTCGATCTCGTCGGCCACCTGGACCAGACCACCCGCGTTCGCCACGTAGTCAGGGGCGTACAGCACGCCCCGGTCTGCGAGCTGCTTTTCGATCCCGGGGTGGGCGAGCTGGTTGTTGGCTGCGCCACAGATGACCGCGGCCCGCAGCTCCGGCACGAGCGCGTCCGTCACCGACCCACCGAGGGCGCACGGGGCGTAGATGTCCACTGCCAGGCGGGGCAGCTCGTCGACCCCGGCGGTCGTGACCATCGGGTAGGCCTGCACGACCCGGGCCACCGCCTCAGCGGAGACGTCGCTGACCACGACGGAGGCGCCGTCCTCCAGGAGGTGCCCGACGAGGTGGTACCCGACCTTGCCGACGCCTTCGACGGCGACCTGCCGACCCGCCAGGCTGGGGGAGGACCAGCGGTGGGCGGCCGCGGCCCGCATCGCCTGGAACACCCCGTACGCGGTGAGCACGGCGCTGTCGCCGGCCCCGCCGTGCTCCGGGGAACGACCGGTCACGAAGTCGCACTCCTTGGCGACCACGTCCATGTCCCGGACGTAGGTGCCGACGTCGCAGGCCGTGTAGTAGCGCCCACCGAGCGCCTGGACGTAGCGCCCGAACGCGCGAAACAACGCCTCGGACTTGACCTTCGCCGGGTCGCCGATGATCACAGCCTTGCCGCCACCCAGGTCGACGCCGGCGCACGCCGCCTTGTAGGCCATGGCCTTGGAGAGGTTGAGCACGTCGGTGAGGGCGGCCTCCTCTGATACGTAGGGGTAGAAGCGCGTGCCGCCGAGCGCGGGTCCCAGGGCGGTGGAGTAGACCGCGATGATGGCCTTCAGTCCGCTCGCGCGGTCCTGGCAGAACACGACCTGTTCGTGGCCGGCGTCCTTGAGATGGTCGCTGCGGTCGAAGACGCCCATGCGTGCTCCTCATGACGTTGCGCGTCGGCCGGTTCGCGGCCAGCGGGGTGGTGCCGCTCAGCCCAGGGTGGCGGGTGGCGGCGGGGTTGGCTGGGTGGGTGGTCCCGGCCGTCCGGGAGCCTAGTAGCGCCGGCGGCCTGCGGGGGATCCACGGACGCCTCGCCCGGTCCGTGCGACGATCCCGCCATGACGGCGTACGCCTCCCACTTGCGGGTGTACGAGCCGCTGGCCGCGTTCGACGGCGCCGAGCGGCGGTTCTGGGAGGCCTACACCCAGGCAGGGGAGCACCCCGGGCGGGCTCAAGGACCGGCGATCGAGCGCGAGGCGTCGCTGCGGGCCATGGCGGCACGGGTGCCGACGTCGTTGCCGGTGCTGCCTGAACAGGCCTTCGTCGCCGACGTGGATGGGGTGACCCTGGTCTGCCCGTGGCGGTCCGCGCTGCGCTGCGCCGAGGCGCTCGCGGACTTCCGGGACGGGCTGCCGGACGAGGTCGCGGACGCGTTCATCCCGCGCACCCTGGCCGACGAGGCGGAGAGCCTCGTCGAGACCTGGCGGGTGGACCACCCTGCGCTGCGGACGCACATCCTCACCAGCTGCTGGCAGGTGCCGCTGCGCTGGTTCGTCCTCGTGGACGCGGACGAGCGCGAGGTGCGGCTCGGGGCAACGGGTCCCGGGGTCGCGCCGGCCCGCACCGGTCGTGAGCTGGTCTACCGGACGGCGATGTCCCGGGCGCGCCGCCGGACTGCCCGGGCGCTCGCCGTGCTCCGCCGCACCGTCGACGACGGCGCCGTCACCGCGGGGGTCGAGGACCTCGGTCGGTGGCTGGAGGAGTTCCACCCCCGATCCCTGGTCGAGCTCGACTACGGCGGCCTCGTCCACCTGCTCGACGACGCCGAGCTGCGACAGGACGAGTCGGCGCGCGACGTGGCCCTGGCGCTCACGGCCCTCGCCGACGGGGCTCCGGCGCGGGCCGCTGCGGCCTACAGCAGGGTCACCGCCCGGATGAAGGCTCTGCAGGGCATCGAGGCAGCCAACTGACCGGGTCGGACTAGTCACAAGATGGCCCGGACGGGCCATACCGGAGAAAGCCGACATCCCCCACCATCGTTGATGAGCGGGCGCGTCGCCAGCTCGCTCAGCCCACGAGAGGACCTCCACCAGCCATGAGCACCCGTACCCCCGATGCCGAGGCGCTGCTGACCCCGGCAGAGGTCGCCACCATGTTCCGCGTCGACCCGAAGACGGTCACCCGCTGGGCCAAGTCCGGCAAGCTGACGTCGATCCGCACCCTGGGCGGTCATCGCCGCTACCGGGAGGCGGAAGTGCGCTCGCTGCTCGCCGGAATCCCCGCACCGCGGCCCTCCGACAGCTGAGCCGGGCGGGTCCGCCCGCCTCCTACGGTTCGCACGACTTCCGCGGCCGGCCCGTCACCCCCGGCCGGAACGCGGAACCCGAGCGGCGCCGGCCCTCCCCCGGCCGGCGCCGTTCGCATGTCCGCGGGGGGTGAGCTCGTGAAGTGGGGCCGGTGGTGCTCGGTGGGGCCGGTGGTGCTCGGTGGTCAGGGACGGGATCGAACCGCCGACCCCGCGCTTTTCAGGCGCGTGCTCTACCAGCTGAGCTACCTGACCGGGCGTGCAGCGACCCCGACGGGACTCGAACCCGCGACCTCCGCCGTGACAGGGCGGCGCGCTAACCAACTGCGCTACGGGGCCTGGACTCTTGCCAAGCCTTACATCTGTCGTGCCGTGCCCCCAACGGGATTCGAACCCGCGTAGCCACCTTGAAAGGGTGGAGTCCTGGGCCGCTAGACGATGGGGACGTCGCCCCCGCATGAAGGCGCGCCCACGCCGTCTGGCCGTCGGGGACCGCGACAGCATAGCGGACGGGGCGTGCCCCTCACGCGGCCGGCCGATAGGCTCGGTGGACGTCGCCCGGGGCCGTTAGCTCAATTGGTAGAGCAGCAGACTTTTAATCTGCGTTGTCTGGGTTCGAGCCCCAGGCGGCCCACTGCCCGTCACGGCCGGAGCGTGGACGGGTCCGGTCCGGACTCGTCCACGAGGCGCGCGGCCGCTGCGTGCCGGCGCACCGAGGCGATGCCTCCCAGGGCGCTCCGCTTCGTGCTGTAACTCTCGGAGACAGCCACCACCTTGCCGTTGCTCGCGAGCAGAGAGAACCGGTAGGACCCGGCCCGATCCTTCGACAGCACGAACTTCCCGGCCACCGCCACCTCCGTGCGAAACGGCCGTGCGGCCGAAGGTCGGATCGTTGCACCTGCGCCGAGCGGGGGGAACCCCGGGTTGGCGACGCCGCCCAGGGTCACCCCCGGCGGCCGAGGTCCTCTTCCGGCAGCTGGGCGCGCCGCCGGAGCGCGGCCACGTCCGTCAGGAGGACCCGGCGGCCCTCGAGTTCGACCATGGAGCGCTGGGAGAAGCCACGGAGCACCTGGTTGACGCTCTGCCGTGTCCCCCCGCACATCTCGGCCAGCCGTCCCTGGGTGATCGACACCGTGCGCACCGGCGCGGGCGCCTGGGGGGTGGCCTGCGGAGCCAACCGGAGCAGCGTCTTGGCCACCCGGCCGGACAGGTCCAGGAAGATGTGGTCGCTGGCCTGGTCGCTCAACCGCCGCACGAGCAGCCCCAGTGCCTTCAGCAGTGACTCCAGAGCCACCGGTTGGGTCTGGAGGAGAGCCATGAAGTCCCTGCGCGGAAGGGCCAGCACCAGGGTCGGCGTGCTGGCCTCGACGGAGGCCGAGCGAGTCTGCCCGTCGAGCAGGGCAACCTCGCCGAGCACGTCGGGGGGCTCAAGCTGGGCCAGCCCCGCCCGCTCCCCTGATGGCGAGGTGCGGAAGACGCTGACGACACCGCTGACCAGGATGATCAGACAGTCGCCGGGATCGCCCTCCATGAACAGCAGCTCACCCTTGGCGTATCTGCGGGGAAGCGCGAGCGTGGCGATCTTGCGCAGGACCTGCTCATCGAGTTCGGCGAAGATCTCGACCTGTCGCAGGGAGGCCAGGACCTCGTCGGGGCGCGGGGGGCTTGCCACGTCACCCTCCAGCGTGTCGACGGCAGCCCGATGCCGCATCCTCCGGGCCCGATGGTGCCCCATGGTGTCGTACGACTGGCCGCCCGGTGTTGTCACGCGTGAGAGCGTGTCGTGACCTCGGAATGGGCACTGTCGGCCAGACGACGTTTTCGGGAGGAATCGCATGAGCCCCATCAGGAGGGTTGCCAGGCCATTGTTGGCCGCGACGTTCATCGCGGGCGGAGCGGGGGCTCTGGTCAAGCCGGCGCCGCAGGTGGAACGGGTGAGGGCAGCGGGCCTTACCCAGCCCGAGCGCCTGGTGCGCGCCAACGCGGCGCTCATGGTCGTCAGTGGGATGGCGCTGGCGACCGGCCGCTTTCCCCGTCTCGCGGCCCTGGCGCTGTCGGCGAGCCTGGTTCCCACGACCGCGGTGGGTCACCCCTTCTGGGCCGAGAAGGACCCTGATGCCCGGCGCCTCCAGCAGAGCCACGTGATGAAGAACCTTGGCCTGCTCGGGGGACTGCTGATGGCGGTTGCCGACACAGGTGGCAGGGAGTCCGTTCCCCATGCGGCCGGCCGGATGTCCCGCCGGGCTCGTCGCCGTCTCGGAGCAGCGACCTAGCCCGACGTGTCTGTCTGGGTGGCGGCGACGGCCGCCGCAACCGCACGCCACTGGTCGAGAGTGGCCTTCTCGCAGTCGAGCCCGGTCCGCGAGGCGACCAGGAGACCGAGGCCAGCCATCCTGATGGTCTGGTCGATGAAGTCGGCCAGTGGTGGCCACGGGAAGTAGGGCTTCGCGACCAGGAGGGCCGCGACGCCGTGCGCCGCGGCCCATAGTCGCAGCGCGATCTCGGTCGCGTCACCTTCGAACAGACCGTCGTCGACGCACTGGCTGACCGACTCCACGAGGTAGCCGAAGGCTCCGGTCGCGATGGCCAGGTCGGGCCCGCCGGGCGGCTCGCTGCCGTGCTTGCGCATCAGCACGATGCGGTAGTGCTCCGGGTTTTCGAGCGCGAACTCGACGTAGGCGATGCCTTGGCGGCGCAGCGCCTCAAAGGCGTGGGGGGCTCCTTGGGCCGCCTGGCGCATGCGCACGTGCAGCGCTTCGAAGACCGCGGCGCACACGGCGTCGAGCAGCGCCTGCTTGTCGGCGAAATGCAGGTAGATCGACGGGACGGAGACACCGACGCGCTCGGCGACGGCCCGGAGGGAGACGGCTTCCTCGTCGCCGGTCTCGGTCAGCAGGTCGATGGCTGCGGTGAGGATCTCGCCCCGGAGGAGCTCTCCCTGGCCGCGAGCGGCCCGGCGACGGGGTGGGCGGCCCGGCGACGCGTCAGCCACCGGCGGCCTCCCGGATGCCGATCCGCTGGTGCAGGCGCCGAAGGGGTGCCGGGGCCCACCAGTTCGCCCGGCCGGCCAGGCGCATGAAGGCGGGGACAAGCGCACCCCGGACCAGGGTGGCGTCGACCAGCACGGCCAGGGCGGTTCCCAGTCCGAGCAGCTTGATGAACGTGATGTCCGAGCTGAGGAAGGCCAGGAAGACGATCGCGAGCAGTCCCGCCGCCGCGCTCACGAGCCGGCCGGTGCGCTCCAAGCCCCTCGCGACGGCCAAGGTGTTGTCGCCGGTGGCCTCCCACTCCTCCTTGATGCGCGAGAGCAGGAACACCTCGTAGTCCATGGACAGGCCGAACAGGACGCAGAACATCAGGATCGGGGTGGTGGTGTCCAGAGTTCCCGTCACGACGGGGTTGCCCAACAGGCGGATGAGGTGGCCCTGCTGGAAGACCCAGACCATGGCCCCGAACGTGGCCGACAGCGACAGCAGGTTGAGCACCAGGGCCTTCGCGGGGATGACCACACTTCCCGTGAACAGGAACAGGACGACGATCGTGGCAAGGACAATCACCCCCAGCGCCAGCGGCAGGCGGTGGGCGAGAGCGGCTTTGGTGTCCACCAGCGCCGCGGCCTGACCGCCTATGACCACACCGGCGAAAGGCGCCGGCACAGCCCGGAGGCTGCGGACCAGGCGTTCGCCGGACGGTCCGTACGACTCGACCGCCGGGATGACCGACAGGTAGGTGGCGTGGGCGGCGGTGAACCGGGCTGAGGTCGCCGTCGCGGGGGCGCTCAGCCGGCCCTGCCGGTAGGAGCCGGTCGCCGCCTCGACCCGTTCGACACCCGGTGTCGCCGAGAGAGCTCGGGCGTAGGCGTCCAGGCCGTTGCCGGCGCCACCCGGGTCGCTCACGTGCGGCGCAACCACCGCCAAGGCGTACGAGTCCCGCCCGGGGAACTCGGTCCGCAGCACGTTGCCGACCTGCAGGGCGGACGCCGAGCGCGGCAGCACCCGGTCGTCAGGGAGGCTGAACACGACCTTCGCAAAGGGGGCACCGGCGATCAGCAGAAGAGCCACGATCGACACGCCGATGGCCACCGGCCGGCGCATCACGGACATCGCGATCCGGTGCCAGAGCCCGGACTCGGGGGGCCTGGCGGCGAGCGGCGCCAGGCCCAGCAGCAGCCGCACGGGCCGGCGCAGGTCCAGGCTGTCGACCCGGTGACCCAGGACGGCCAGAGCCGCCGGGAGGACGACGAGGGCGCTCGCCCCCGCGAACAGCACCGAGCTGATGCCGGCGTAGGCGAAGGACTTGAGGAAGTAGAGGGGGAAGACCAGCATCGCCGACAGGCTCAGCAGCACGGTCAGAGCGCTGAACAGGACGGTCCGTCCCGCCGTGCGGAGCGTCTCGACGACGGCGTTGTGGGTGCCGCGTCCGCACGCGAGCTCCTCCCGGTAGCGCGTGAGCAGGAAAAGGCTGTAGTCGATACCCAGGCCAAGGCCCAGGCTGGTCGCCAGGTTGACGGCGTAGACCGAGACAGGGGTCACCTGGACGAGCAGGTGGAGGGTCAGAAGGGTGCCGACAATGGACAGCACCCCGACGAGGAGGGGCAGGGTGGCGGCGACGGCACTTCCGAAGACGATCACGAGGAGAACGGCTGTCACGGGAATGGCGATCGACTCTGCCCGGATGACGTCGTGCTCGATCGTGTCGCCGACCTCCCGGAACACCTCGGCCTGGCCGCCGACCTGTACCTGCAGCCCCTGGAACGGCCCGCGGTAGAGCGGGGCGAGCGTGCGCACGCGCGTGACTGCGGCATCGTCGGCGCCGGTGAGACGCGCGAGCACCAACGCCTTGCGGCCGTCGACGGAACGCAGGGAGGCCGGCCGGCCCGACGTCCAGTACGAGGCGACCTGGATGACGCCGGGCTCAGCGCTGAGCCGGGCGACGAGAGCGCGGCCGGCGGCCGCGACGCCCGGCGCGTCGACAGGACCGGGTGTGCGCACCAGTAGGGCCAGGTTGCTCGCTCCGCCGCCGAAGGTGCTGGTCAGGACGCGAGCGGCCCGGTCCGACGGTGCGTTCGGGTCGTTGAAGCCGCCGCCGGAGAGCTCTTTGGCGACGCCCCCGGCGAGTGCTCCGGCCAGGGCCAGGAACAGCACCGCCAGAAACAGGACGGCGCGACGGTGTCTGATGACCACCACGGACAGGCGGCTGAGCACACGTCCCCCAGATGACTTTGATTAACGCCACTAAGTTAGCGCCGTTACGCTAGGTGTGGCAAGCCCGGGGTTCAGGGGGCCTTAGCCTCACCTGCGTGAAACACGACCTCGCCGCGGGAGGCTTCGCGGTGGTCTGCGTGCTTCACGGTGACCCCACCCTGCCCGCGTGGATGGACGACGAGTCCGTCGCCTCCGCGCTGCACCTGGTCGTCAACGACGATGGACCGGGTCGGTACCTGCGGCTGCCCCCCGCGCGTAGCGTCCACCGGAACGACACCCCCCTCGGGTTCGCACACAACGTGAACGCCGCCCTGGGCCGGTTGTGGGGGGGACAGCGCGACGCCCCCGACCTGGCGATCTGCGCCAATTTCGACCTCGAGCTGGTCGGGGCGTCGCTGACCGCACTGGCGCACTGCCTGCGCTCGCACCCGGGGGCCGCTGCGGCGGCGCCCCGCCTCACGGACCGGCAGGGTCGGCCGGTTTTCAGCGTGGGTACCCCACCCACCGCCCTCAAGGAGTTCACGCGGGCCGTCGGACTGCGCGAGGGGGGCCTCCAGCGCGCGCTGCGCGCGGTGCTGCGGCGCCGTCGTTCCTGGCAGACCCGCAACCAGGCGGGCTCGGGCAGCCGGCTGCTCGGCCCCGACGAGTACCTGCCGTGGACCTGTCTGGCGTTACGCCGGGCGGCCTGGGAGGAGGTGGGCCCGCTCGACGAGCGCTTCCCGATGTACGGGGAGGACATCGACTGGGGCAGGCGTGCGGCGGCAGGGGGCTGGTCGGCCGTGCTCGTCGATGTCGGCCGCGTCGTCCATCAGGAGCGGGCCACGCACGGGGCGCGGACCAATGCCATGTATGAGCTCAGTCATGCCCGGCTGCATGCCAAGTACGGAGATGCGGCCCTGGGCCGTTGGCAGTCCCGCGGCCTGACGGCCCGCCGGGTCCTCGGCCGGGGCTCGCGCGCAGGGGGCGCTCTGCCGCCGCTGGACTGGGATTACCTGCGCCAGGGACTGGCCAGCGACGGTGCCGCACGTTGACCGCGACGCCCCCCCGCTCCCGCTCCTGGCTCGCCGCGCTGCTGACGACCGCAGCTCTTGCGGCCGGGTGCGCGCCCGCCGAACACCTGCTCGCGTTCGGCGCCCAGGCCCAGGACGCGCCGCAGACACTGCTGGCCCCCGACCGCGCTGCCGCAGCGTCGTGCCGCGGGCGCCTGTCGACCGAACGCGGGGTTCCCCCGCCGGGTCTACCGCTGCTTCCCGGCAGCTCGACGCAGGCGCCTGGCCAGGTCTACGGCACCGCGATCTACACCTCCTTCCTCCCGGGCACGACAGCGGACCTGCCCGCGAACCGCGACCGGCTACTCGAAGGTCTTCGGGGCAGAGGGTTCACGGTCACGCGGGGCGAGGCGGCCCAGGGGACGGTCGCCCTGAGCTTCGCCGGCCCACTCGCCGGTTCGGTCGCGGTTCAGCCGCTGTGCCGAGGCCACCTCGTCGTCCGGTACCAGCTCAGCCCGGGGGCTGCGGGCCCGCCCACCCTGCTCGCCGCCAGCGTTGCCGCCGAGACGAGCTGTCGCGCGGTCGACCTCGAGCAGGTGGGCACCGGCCGGCCACCCGGCCTCCCGCTGCCCGAGGGGGCGACGGCGCTGCGGCCGGGCACCGAGACGGGTTCCGTGGTGTACACGGCCTTCCTCGTCGGCCTGCCGACGAGCGCACCTGCCCTGCTCGGGTCGCTGGCGCAGACGCTGCGTTCCGGTCATTTCACGGTCGAGCAGGACCGCTCACAGCCGATGTCGGCCACCCTGACGTTCGCCGGGCCGCGCGGCGGGCGGCTGTTGGTGCAGCCGCTATGCCGAAGCCTGCTGGCCATCCGGTACTTCCTCCCCGTCGCTGCGGCGTTCGACCTGCCGGATCCTCGACAGGCCGCGGCGGCCCCGTGCTCCGGCCGCCTGCTGGTGGATGCCGCCGGCAGTCCCCCCAGCGACTTCCCGCTCCCGTCTGGTGCCACGCCGCTTCAGCCAGGCGTGGCGGGAGACGCCGAGCTGTTCACCGTTTTCCTGCGCGGCACGACCGACACCATCGTTGCCCTGCGCGGTGGCCTGGCGTCGCGGATGCGCAGTGCCGGGTTCGTGGTCGGGACCGACCCGGCGACGCCCTTCCTGGCGTCCGCGAGCTTCGACGGCCCTCGCACCGGGCACCTGGTGGTCCAGCCGCTCTGCTCGGGGATCGTGGCGGTCCGGTGGACGATCGTCGACCTCCCCGAGGACGTGCCGGTGGACCAGGCGGGTGCCCGTAGCTGCGCCGGTCTGCTCACCGTCCGCAGCGCACCCGACCGCCTGCCCGCCACGTTCGCCCTGCCCGGGCTGACGGTGACGGGCGAGCGCCGCAGCGGGACCTCGACGCTGTTCTACGGCTTTCTCAGGGGGGTGCCGGCTTCGGTCGGCCAGACCGCCGCCGACGCGGCCAGCACGCTGCGCGCCGGCGGCGTCGGCGTCGGCATCCTCGCCCAGTCGGCCCACGAGGTCAGGCTGTCGCTGACCTCCGCCGCGTCCCGTGCCGAGCTCCTTATCCGTCCGCTCTGCGAAGGTGACGTCCTGCTGCGCTACGACGTGCGCCCGTGAACGCCGTGCCGCCCAGCCGGCCCCTGGTCCCGCGGTGGGCCGTCGGTGGGTACGCCGTGCTCTGGGGCCTCGGCCTCGGCTTCGTGTGGTGGCCACTGGTCCTGGTGCGGATGGTCCTCGTTGGGCGATGGGCCAACCCGCGGCTGGGTTTTGCCGTAGCGGGCACGGCCGGATTCCTGGCGCTGGCCCTCTCGCACGCGGCGGCCACGGGCGCCCCCCTCGGCCGGCTGGTGGCCGCGGCCTACCTGTTGGTGCCGTGGGCCGTGCTGCTCGTCGCCTCACTGAAGTCCTGGCTGCCGTCCGACGCGCGGGCTCTCGGAGCCGGAATCGTGGACCTGGCGGTCATCCAGGGTCTCCTGGTCCTCCTGGCCCGGCTGGTGTACCCCTCGGGCCAGGGCTGGCGGCTCCCGCTGGGGATGCTCGTTCCCGACTCGGTGTCCAAGCAGCCGCCGCTGGACGCGTGGCTCGTCGAACGGCTGGCCTTCCCCGACTACTACGCCGGGCGGGTGGTGCGTACGGCCGGGATCTTCGGCAACCCCACCTGGGCGGGGGCGCTCTCGGCGGTCGCCCTGCTCGTCCTCGCCTTCCGGTGCTCGTGGTTTGTCGGGCGTCGCGGGGGTCCCCTCGCCTACGGCTGGCCGTTGGCCGCCGCCGCCATCTGCGTCGGACCCCTGCTCGTCGCCTACTCGCGGAACGGCGTGCTCGGCCTGGTACTCGGGGGAAGCGCCGGCCTGGCCCTGCTGGGGCTGCTCAGGTTGTCGTCACGGGCCCGGCTCGTCAGCGTTGCTGTGCTGGTGGCCGCCGGCGCCGCCGCCTACGCCCTGGTGGATGTCGCCGCGCTCTACCGCTCCTACAACAGCGCGCGGGTGGGAAGCCTCGACAGCCGGCAGGCGATCTACGCGCAGACCCTCCAGCGCATCCACGAAAACCCGTTCTGGCTCGGATCGGGGATCAAGGAGGTGCACCCCGGCCTGGTGGCCAGTCTGGGGACCCACAGCACGTTGCTGGGGTTGGTGTACCGCGGCGGCTGGCCGGCACTGTGGGGGTTCGCGGCCTTCCTGGTCGGCTTGGCGGGACTGGCGATCCACCGGCGCTCCGCACTGGCACTCGCCCTGGTGGTCTTCTCCGCCTTCTGGGCTACGGCGGAGGACATCGACGCCGGCCACCTCGTTCCCCTGGGACTGGTCCTCGCCCTCGCGCTCACCAGCCGGCCGGCGCCTGTGCCGCCGTCGCAGGCCCTGGCCGACACCCTCGTCAGGACGTGGGACCGGGGAGGCACAGACGTCGTCACCTGGCTCAACCACAGCAGCGCCCTGCGCTGTGAGGACCTGCCCGACGCCGTGCTGGAGTCCTTCACCTTCGTCGGGGTGGACGGCAACGGATTGCGGCTGCTGCTCGACCCGGGCATGCGGCGCACCAGCGCCGACCTGGTACTGCCGCTGGTCCTTCCGCGGCTGGCCGGCGCCCGCGTGGCGGTGATCGGGGGCAGTCCGGAGGGTCTCGCCGGGCGGGTGCGTGCCCTCGGCAGCCTTCTGGGACAGTCCGCCTGCGTCGTGGCAGCCGTCGACGGGTTTGCCGGCCGGCCCACGGGGCCGGCGTTGTCGGAGTGGCTGCGGAGGTACCGTCCGGACGTGGTCCTGGTCGCGATGGGGGCTCGTAGGCAGGAGATCGTCGCCTGCGATGTGGCTCGGGAACTGCCGCGCGGGCTCGTCGCCACGTGCGGGGGATTTCTGGACCAGCTGGAGCACGGGAGCTACTACCCGACCTGGGCCTACCCGCTCCGGCTGAACTGGGCCGTCCGGCTGGCGCGGGAGCCGCGCAGGATGTGGCGGCGCTACACGATCGACGTGCTGCTCGCGATCGGGCGGCGCCGGCGGCTGGCCGGGGCCACCCTCCGCCGTCCCGGCTACGTCGCCTGCCGGTCGCTGCTCGACCCGGCGCCGGTTGCGGAGAGTGCGTGACGCCCACCGCCAGCCATGTCGACGCCCTGGTCGTCAACTACGGAACAGGCGACCTGGTGCGTAAGGGGTGTGCCTGCGTTTCGGGACCGGGGGTCCACCTGTGGGTCTGGGACAACAGCGGGGAACTGCTCGCCGACCCACCCCCGGATCTCGCCGCGTTGTGTGGCGACGGCACCAACCAGTATTTCGCGCGCCCCAACAACGAGCTCTTCGCCCAGTGCGACGGGGATTACGTGCTCCTGCTCAATCCCGACGTCGAGCTCGAGTACGCGACCCTGCAGCGGCTGGTCCAGGACCTCGTGGAGCGCCCGGCGGCTTGGGGCGCCGCGCCCCGGCTACTGAACCCGGACGGATCGGACCAGGACTACCTTCAGCGGCTACCCGACCTGGCCGGTCTCCTGGCAGACCGGCTGCCCCCGGCGAGGCTGTTCCTGGGACGTGCGTACCGCCGCTACATGGCCCACGACGTCGACCTCGCCATGTCGCACGTGGCCGTCCAGCCTCCTGCTGCCTGTCTCCTGCTGCGGCGCTCGGCGCTGGGCGGCGCCCTCTTCGACGAGTCCTACCGGCTGTTCTGCAACGACACCGACCTGGCGAGGAGGCTCAACGCCGACGGTCACTGCTGGTACGACGCCGACGCCACCGCGGTGCACCTACGGGGCGAGTCCTTCACGCGCGAGCGCCGGCGCTCCGGCTTTCGCATCGCCCGCGAGTACGACCGGACCGTCCTTCGCTATGCCCGCCGCAACATCAGGGGCTGGTGGGTCCTGATCCCGGTGGTCGCGCTGAGAATTGCGGTGACGTCGCTCGTGGACGGGGCGCGTTCAGTGCGGCGGGGCCGGCGGTAGGACATGGAGCACTTCACCTTCGGCGAGCTCGATGACGCATCCGTCATGGGCCTGGCCGAGCAGTTCCGCCGGGCCGTGCCGTTCCCCCACGTCGTTCTCGACGGGGTCGTGCGGGGGAGCGCTGCCGACGTCGTCCCGAGCTTCCCCGACCCCACGTGGTCGGGATGGAGCTCGCTCGGGGACTCCTACCAGCGCGGCAAGCGCGTCTGCCGCGACATCGACGTCATGCCAGCTCTGCCGCGAGCGATGCTCGCGGAGCTCGCCGCACCTGCCTTCCTGTCCTTCCTGGAACGGGTCAGCGGGATCGCGAGGCTCCTGCCGGACCCGTACCTGGAGGGCGGCGGACTGCACTGCACCACCGCGGGTGGCCGGCTCTCCCGGCACACCGACTTCCACCTCTACCCGCGTCTCGGGTTGTTCCGCCAGATCAACGTGCTCGTGTACCTCAACCCCGGCTGGCGACCGTCGGACGGCGGGCAGCTGCACCTGTACCGGGCGGGGGAAGCGACCCCGGCCGTCACTGTCGATCCTGAGTACGGCAGGTGCGTGATCTTCCGGACGGACGACGCGTCCGAGCATGCCGTCGAGCCGCTGAGCGAAGCCGCGCCGCCGCGCCGGTCGCTCGCCACCTACTACTACACGAGTGCCGAGAGCGACCGGTTCAGTGGGGACACCCATACGCACTGGCGCGAGCACGACGAGGCGAAGCTGACGTCACGTGGCCGGGCACGGCTGCTCGCCTATCGCGGGCTCGTGCAGCTCTCGCGGGTGTTCTCGGTGACGGCCTACCGGGTCAACCCGCACCGCGACCGACGCTAGGGCGCCACGTCGCCATAAGGTGACCGACGCTCGACGACGTCGATAGCCGCTGTGCGCCAGCTTCCGCCGTTCCTCCGGTAGGCGCCGGTCAGCAGCGCGTACCCGACCGGGAGCGCCCGTGCCGGCCGGAACCGCGGGAGGTGGTGCCGGAACGACAGGTGCGCAGCGGCGGCGTCGACGCGCGTTGCGGAGGTCGACAGGTCCCGCGCCCTCAGCCGGTCCACGAGCTCGACCAGCAACCCCAGGATCTCGCCGCGCTGACGGGCGGCGTCCGGGCGCTCGCGGAGCCGCTCCCGCAGTCCGCGACCGGGGATGCCCGCGGCGTTGTCGCCGTGGACGCGGTACTCGAT
>JALYIZ010000015.1 GCA_030775505.1 Actinomycetota bacterium
GTGGGCGAGGGGGGAGTTGAACCCCCACGTCCTTTCGGACACACGGACCTGAACCGTGCGCGTCTGCCATTCCGCCACTCGCCCGAGTACCTGCCTGGATGGCGCTCGCGAGGCTAGCACCCTCCACAGGGCCGACCGAGGGTGATCGCTGCGCGGATACGATCACCCTCCGGAGGGAAGGGGGCTGGCGTGGGAGTGCTGCAGCGCTTCGAGCGTCGGCTCGAGGGCCTGGTCGAAGGGACCTTCGCCCGTGTTTTCGGGGGCGTTGTCCAGCCTGTCGAGGTCGCCGCCGCCCTGCAGCGCGAGGGCGAGGACAAGAAGGCGATCGTCGGCGCAGGACGGATCCTGATCCCGAACACCTACGTGGTCGAGCTTGGCGCCAGTGACGCCGAACGGCTGAGTGCCTACGACGCACCTCTGCGTCGGGAGCTGACGGACATGGTGTCTGAGAACGCGCAGGAGCGCGGCTGGTCCTTCGTCGGGCCGGTAGACGTCCGGTTCGAGGAGGTTCCGGACCTCGACACGGGCATGTTCCGGGTACGCAGCTCGGTGCTGGCCGACGACCAGCCGCTCCCGGCTGGTCGCTCCCTAGGGGCGAGCCTGGTCGTGACGGCGGAGGGCAAGGAGCGGGTCGTGCCGCTTGTGGACATCGTCACGGTGATCGGCCGAGGCGCGGAGGCCGACCTCCGGCTCGCTGACACAGGCGTGTCCCGGCGGCACGCGGAGCTACGTGTCGAAGGGGGCCTGGCCACAGTCGTCGACCTCGGATCCACCAACGGCACCACCGTGAACGGCCGAAAAGTGAGCCGCCAACTACTCGTGGACGGCGACCGCGTGGGCATCGGCGCCACAACCCTGATCTTCCGGCGGGATGCCTGATGGGAAGCGCCCTGGTCGTCGCCGTCCTCAAGTACGGCCTGCTCGCCCTGATGTGGCTGTTCGTGCTGGCGGCGGTGCGGATCGTCCGCAACGACCTCACAGCGAGCGGACGGGGGAGGGCGCCTTCTCCGACACGAGCCAAGGCCGTCCCCGCTCCCCGACCGCCGCGCAAAAGGGGCCAGGCCCGTCGACTCGTTGTCACCGCCGGCGCGCTGACCGGAACCACCGTGACCCTCGGCGAAGCGCCGATCACCCTGGGGCGCGCGGACGAGTCCACGCTGGTCATCACCGACGATTACGCCAGCAGTCACCACGCACGGCTCGTCCCAGCCGACGGCGGGTGGCTCGTGGAAGACCTCGGGTCGACCAACGGGACCTACCTCGGGACCGCCAAGGTCACCCGACCAACGGCTGTGCCGCTGGGGCAGCCGATCCGGATCGGCAAGACCGTCTTGGAGCTGCGGCGATGACGCTGACGCTCAACTTCGCCGCCCGGTCGCACCAGGGTCTGCTGCGAGACGGGAACGAGGACTCCGTCTACGCAGGACCCAGGTTGCTGGCCGTCGCGGACGGCATGGGCGGGCACGCCGCAGGTGAGGTCGCCAGCGCCGTCGCGATCGCCTCACTGGCCCCCCTCGACGACGACGTGCCGGGTGCGGACTTGCTGGAAGCTCTGCGCTCGAGCGCCCTGAGCGCGAACGCGCACCTTCGCGACATGGTGGCCGGCGACGAGACCCTCGAAGGGATGGGCACGACGCTTACGGCAATCCTGTCGGCCGGCAACCGCCTCGGGCTGTTGCACGTCGGGGACTCGCGCTGCTACCTCCTTCGCGAGGGCGAGCTGTCGCAGATCACCCACGACCACACCCTGGTGCAGGTCCTGGTCGATGAGGGACGCATCACCGAGGATGAGGCGGGCAGCCACCCACAGCGCTCTGTAATCACCCGGGTCCTCGACGGGCGACGAGGGATGGAGTTCGACCTGTCGGTCCGCGAGGCCCGGGCCGGTGACCGCTACCTGCTCTGCAGCGACGGGCTGACCGGTCCGGTTGGCAGCAAGGACACCCTGCGCGAAGCCCTGCAGCTCACCGAACCGCAGGCTGCCGTAGACCGCCTTGTCCAGCTGGCACTCAAAGGCGGGGGGCCTGACAACGTCACCGTCATCGTCGCTGACGTCGTCGACTCCGAGGCTTCGGGAACTGCATCGCCCGTCGTCGCCGGCGCGGCGGCGGAGGCGCCTCAGGCGCCACCGCCCGGCATCGCTGACAGTCCCGCTGGACGGGCCCAGGTTGCAGAAGGGCGCGTTCGGTCCCACCACCACGTCGCACCGGTCCTGCACCGGCCACGGCGACGGGGGCGGGCGGCGCTCACTGGCCTGCTCATCGTCGTCCTGCTCGGTGGTGCGGCGGCGGCGGGCTGGGCCTACGTGCGCTCGCAGTACTTCGTCGGCGTCGACGGCAAGCGCGTCGCGGTCTTCCGAGGGGTCACGGGGTCGGTTGCCGGGATCCGGCTGTCCAGCCTCGAGCAGGGAAGCGACCTGACCACAGACCAGCTCAGCGACCTGGACATGGCACGGGTGCGCCGCGGGATCCTCGCCAAAGACCGCACCGATGCCGTCCGCATCGTCCACCAGCTCGAGATCCAGGCCGACCGTTCGTGCGTCACCGTGACCCCCGCCGCCCCCCTGCCGCACCTCCCAGCTGTCACTCCCAAGCCCTCGCAGGTCATCCCGAGCGCTCCGACGGCCACCGCCCCCGCGTGCGTGCTCCCCTCCGCCACACCCACGCAGGCACCATGACGTCGGTTCCAGCGGACCTGGCGGTCGGCCAGGCAGGACGGCGCACGGCCGAGCTCGCCCTGCTGATCCTCGCGGTCCTCACCGCTGTTCTTGCCTTCTGCGCGGTAGGTGTGGCTGAGAGCGGGTCGCTGCCCGCCGGGGTCCTCGGCTACGCACTGGCGCTGACTGCGATGTTCGGCGCCGCGCACGTGGTTGTTCGTCGGGTGGCGCGCTTTGCCGACCCGCTCATGCTGCCGTGCGTCGCCCTGCTCAACGGGCTTGGTGTCGTGCTGATCCGCCGGCTCGACAACGCCTCGGTCGGGCGCGTGCTCTCGTCAGGCCCGCGCCACGCCCGCGCCGACGCACCCCTGCAACTGGTGTGGACCGCGATCGGCGTCGGCGTCTTCATCGCTGTACTCCTCGTCGTCAGGGACCACACCCGCCTGGCGCGCTACACCTACAGCTGTGCCGTGGGCGGACTCCTGCTCCTGATGCTCCCCGCCGTTCCCGGCGTCGGCGCCACCATCAATGGGGCGCGTCTGTGGGTCCACGTCGGCCCCATGACCGTCCAGCCCAGCGAAGTGGCGAAGATGCTGCTGATGGTCTTCTTCGCCGGCTACCTCGTGGCCAAGCGGGATGTGCTCGCCCTGGCCTCCCGCCGCGTCGCCGGGCTGGACCTCCCGCGCGCCCGGGACCTCGGACCCGTCCTCGTCGCCTGGGCCGGCAGCATCCTCGTGCTGGTCCGCGAGAAGGACCTCGGCACGTCGCTGCTGTTCTTCGCCATGTTCATCGTGATGCTCTACGTCGCGACAGAACGGACGTCGTGGCTGCTCATCGGCCTCGCGTTGTTCGCCGTCAGCGCGGTCGCCTGCTACCACCTGTTCGCGCACGTGCACAGCCGCGTCGACGTTTGGCTGCACCCGTTCGCGAAGGCCAGCACCTCGGGCTACCAGCTCGTCCAAGGTCTGTTCGGCTTCGGCACCGGGGGTCTGACCGGCACCGGTCTGGGTATCGGGAGTCCGGCAACTGTCCCCTTCGCCAAGACCGACTTCATCATGGCGACGATCGGTGAGGAGCTGGGCCTGGCCGGCTGCATGGTGGTGCTCATCGTGTTCGGCCTGATCGTCGAGAGAGGGCTGCGCGCGGCGCTGTCCTGCCGGGACTCGTTCGGCAAATTGCTCGCGACAGGGTTGGCGTTCAGCCTGGCTATGCAGGTCTTTGTCATTGTGGGCGGCGTCAGCGGCCTCATTCCGCTGACCGGGGTCACGCTGCCCTGGCTGTCCTACGGCGGCTCGTCCGTCGTCGCCAATTGGGCGCTGGTCGCGGTTCTGCTCCGTGTCTCCGACGCGGCGCGGGCACCAGCCCCCGCGCCGTTGGCACCCGGCGCCGTCAGGCAGGCCCTGGCCGATGCTCCGACCACCGTGGTGCAGCGCCCATGAATGCTCCGCTCCGGCGCGTCGCCGTGGCGTGCCTGGTCATGTTCCTTGCGCTGCTCGCCAACCTCAACTACGTGCAGGTCGTGAAGTCGCAGGCCTACCGCGACGACGGGCGCAATGCCCGCGTTCTCTTGCGGGCCTACGCGCGCGAGCGAGGTCCCATCGCCATCGGCGACGGCCGCAACCGCATGGCTTTGGCGTTGTCGGTGGCGACAAAGGACCGGCTGAAGTACCTGCGGACGTATTCAGCTGGCCCGGAGTACGCGCCGGTCACGGGCTTCTACTCCCTCGTGTACGGCCGGACTGGCATTGAGGCCAACCAGGAGCGGATCCTGTCGGGGGAGGACGACCGGCTGTTCGTCCGTCGGCTCTCCGATCTGTTCACCGGACGTAAGCCACAGGGCGGATCCATCCTGCTCACGCTGTCCGCCGCCGCACAGCAGGCGGCCTGGTCCGGCCTCGCCGGCAAGCGAGGCGCGGTCGTAGCCCTAGACCCCCGGACAGGCGCCGTGCTCGCCATGGCGAGTGCACCGTCATACGACCCCGGACTGCTCTCCACGCACGACCCGGAGGCGATCCGCAAGGCGTACACGACGTACCTGGCCGACCCAGCACAACCGATGCTCAACCGGGGGATCAACGCCGCCTATCCACCGGGCTCGACGTTCAAGGTCGTGACCACTGCCGCGGCCCTCGCCGCCGGCTACCACCCGGACACGAGGATCCCGTCGCCGACAACGCTGGCGCTGCCCCAGACCTCACAGCCCCTGACCAACTTCGGTGGCGAGAAATGTGGCGACGGCACGACAAGCACGCTGGCCGACGCCCTGCGGATCTCGTGTAACACCGCGTTCGGTGGCCTCGGGTTGCGGCTCGGCAGCGGGGCGCTGCGCAAGCAGGCGCAGGCGTTCGGGTTCGGTGACTCAAGTCTCCGGCTGCCTACCCGCGTGAGTCCAAGCGTGTTCCCAGACGTCCTCTCCCCACCCCAGGTCGCCCAGTCCGCCATCGGGCAGTTCGACGTCCGCGTGACCCCGCTGCAGATGGCGCTGATCGCCTCGGGCGTCGCAAATGGCGGGGACATCATGAGCCCCTACCTGGTGCGCGAGGTCCAGGCGCCGGACCTGTCTCGGCTGGACGTGGCCACCCCCACCGTGTACCGGCACGCACTCGACCGGACGGTCGCCGACCAGTTGCGAGCCATGATGGAACTCGTGGTCAGCAGCGGCACGGGGACCGCGGCCCAGATCCCTGGCGTCCGGGTAGCTGGCAAGACGGGAACAGCGCAACACGCTCCGGGTCAGCCACCGCATGCGTGGTTCATCGGCTTCGCACCGGCGGACAACCCGCAGGTCGCCGTGGCGGTCGTCGTGGAGAACGGTGGTTCGCTGGGTTCGGAGGCGACCGGAGGCCGGCTCGCCGCCCCGATCGCCCGCGACGTGATGCGGGCGATCCTTGGCCGCTGACCGCCTGCCCGCCGGTAACGTCGTCGGGGTGGACGCCGCATGACAACTCCCGGGGGACCGCTGCTCGGTGGGCGCTATGAGGTCGGTGCGGCTATCGGCCAGGGCGGGATGGCCGACGTGTTCCTCGGCCGTGACGTCCGGCTCGGCCGTGACGTGGCCATCAAGGTGCTGCGAGCCGACCTCTCCCGCGAGCTTTCCTTCCAAGGGCGCTTCCGCCGGGAGGCACAGGCGGCGGCCTCGCTGAACGCGCCGCATGTCGTCTCGGTCTACGACACCGGCGAGGACGCCGCCGGAGTCCCGTACATCGTCATGGAGTACGTGGAGGGCCGGACCCTGCGTGAGGTCCTGCACACCGAAGGCAGGCTGCTCCCGCAACGGGCCCTCGAGGTCGCCGCGGACATCTGCTCGGCGCTGGACGCTGCACATGCGGCGGGCATCGTCCACCGCGACATCAAGCCGGCCAACGTGATGCTCACGTCCGCCGGCGAGATCAAGGTGATGGACTTCGGCATCGCCCGCGCGGTGGCCGACGCGAGCTCGACCGTGACCCAGACCGCCTCGGTGATCGGCACGGCCGCCTACCTCTCGCCTGAGCAGGCGCGCGGCGAGCACGTCGATGCCCGCAGCGACATCTACTCAACGGGATGCCTGCTGTACGAGCTCGTGACGGGAGCGCCGCCCTTCGTCGGTGAGAGCCCGGTGGCGGTCGCCTACCAGCACGTGCGGGAGGACCCGACACCTCCGTCGGCTTATGACGAGACTCTGCCTGCCGCTGTGGACGCGGTGGTGCTCAAGGCCATGGCGAAGAACCCCGCAAACCGGTATCAGTCGACGGCGGAGATGCGTGATGACCTGTTGCGCGCCGCAGCGGGCCGGCCCGTCGCCGCGACACCGGTGCTCGGCGGGCCGGTGCTTCCTGCCCCGCCCGTCGCCGCTCTTGGACCCCTGCGCAGCCCGGAAGGCGCGAGGGCCCGGCGCCGGGTCATCTATGGGGTTTTCAGCGCGCTGCTCGTGGCGGTCGTCGCGATCGTCGCGCTGCTCGTCCACAATGTGCTCGGCACGAGCAGCGGCGGCGTGCTGGCTCCAGCGCTGGTGGGCCTGTCACAGCAGGACGCGACCGTGAAGCTGGCGACGGTCGGCCTGCAGGTCGGCGTGGTGACATTCGCGTTCGACCCGAGCCCGGTCGGGACCGTTTTCCGGCAGAGCCCCGAGCAGGGCATCCTGACGTCGGCCGGCGGCAAGGTCGACCTCTACGTGTCCAAGGGCATCGAGATGACCGTGGTTCCGCAGGTGATCGGGCTAAGCCAATTGGAGGCCACCGCACAATTGGAGGCCGCGAAGCTGACGATCCAGAAGGTCATCCCCCGCGACGTGAATCTGCCTGCCGGTCAGGTCCTCGACGTTCTGCCCCGTCCTGGTGTCACCGTGCGGGCCGGCTCGACAGTGGACATCGTGGTGTCCTCCGGACTCGTCCAGGTCCCGAATGTCCTAGGCAAGGCCAAGGACGCCGCGATCAGCATCCTGCAGCAGGCGGGGTTCAACGTCGGACTCTCCTTCCGCGACAACGCAGACCCGGCCGGCGTCGTCCTGGACGAGAAGCCCATCAACACGACAGCACCGCGCGGCTCGGCGGTCGTCCTGACGGTGTCGCAGACCCCCGCGTCGCCGACACCGGCTCCGTCATCGACGGACTCGGCTGGCCCCACACCGACCGGGACTGACACGCCCACGGCCTCGCCCAGCCCCTGACGTTGGGCTCAGAGGAAGGCGGCCGCCCGCTTCTCCTCGACATGCGCCGCCAGTGGTACGGCGAGCCGCGCGGCACCGGGCTCGCCGCACTGGCCGAGCCAGGCCGCGAGCAGGAGATGGCCACCCTGGGTGAGCACCGACTCGGGATGGAACTGCACGCCCTCGACGGGCTTGTCCCGGTGCCGGATCGCCATGACCACTCCGTTGCGGGTGCGACCCGTAACGAGGAGCTCGGGGGGCAAGGTCTCCTCGCGCACGGCGAGCGAGTGGTATCGGGTCGCGACAAACGGGTCAGGCAAGGGAGCGAGCACACCGGTCCCGTCATGGGTCACCTCGCTGGTCTTGCCGTGCAGCAACTCAGGAGCGCGGGTTACCACGGCGCCGTGCGCCACGGCGATGGCCTGATGCCCCAGGCACACACCCAGCAACGGCAGGGCGGACTGCTCGCAGGCGAGCACCATCGCGACAGAACAGCCGGCGTCCTCAGGGACACCCGGACCGGGCGAGAGCAGCACCCCGTCGAACCCGTCGAGGTCCGCGGGACCGACCTCGTCATTCCGGCGGACCACCGTGGTTGCCCCGAGCTGGCCCAGGTACTGCACGAGGTTGAACACGAAGCTGTCGTAGTTGTCGACGACCAGGATCCGCGTCACCGTCAGCGCTCCCGGGAGATCCCGGTGGCGGGCTTCTGGGCGGCGGGCGCCTTCTTCGCGGGCGCCTTCTTCGCGGGCGCCTTCTTCGCCGGCGCCTTCTTCGCGGGCGCCTTCTTCGCGGGCGCCTTCTTCGGGACGGGGGGCGAGGTTGCTGCCGCGCGTGGCGAGGTGCCGGCGGCGCTCGCCGACCCGTCTTCGAGCTTGGCGCGTTCCTCGGCTACGAGGAGGCGGCGCAGGACCTTGCCCACAGCGGTCCGCGGTAGGTCGTCGCGGAACTCCACGACCTTCGGGACCTTGTAAGCGGTCAAGGACGCCTTGCAGTGGGCGATGACATCGGCCTCGTTCAGCGTCGTTCCGGGGGGGGTCACGATGAAGGCCTTCACGGTCTCGCCCCGGTACTTGTCCGGCAGTCCGACGACGACGGCATCCGCCACGCCCGTGAGACCGAACAGCACTTCCTCGATCTCGGAGGGATAGATGTTGAACCCTCCCGCAATGATCATTTCCTTTTTGCGGTCGACGATCGAGAAGTACCCATCAGGGTCCATGACGGCAATATCGCCCGTGAGCACATAACCATCCGAGGTGAAAACGCCGTCCTGATCAGGTCGGTTCCAGTAGCCCTGGAAGACCTGCGGCCCGGCAATGGCCAACTCCCCCGGTTGACCGAACGGCACCTCGCGGCTGGGGTCGTCCAACTCGACGATCTTGCAGCGGGTCTCGGGAAGGGGCAGGCCGATCGTGCCGCTCCTGCGGGGACCGGTGACCGGATTGCAGTGCGTCGAAGGGGACGTCTCGGTCATGCCATAACCCTCGACCAGGCGCGACCCGGAGATGCGCTCGAACTGCTCCTGGATCTCCGACGGCAGCTTCATGGCACCGGACACGCAGACGCGGATGGAGCGAAGGTCATGCTCCTTGGCGCGCGGACTGTCGGCCAGCGCCTTGTAGATCGGTGGGACACCGGGGAACAGGGTCGGCTTCCAGGCATCGATGGCCTCAAAGACCTGGTCGAGGTCGAACCGGGGAAGCAGGACCAAGGTCCCGCCGAGCAGAACGGTGGAGGTGAGGGCGACCGTGAGGCCGTACGCGTGGAACAGCGGCAGCACGCCTAGCGTGACCTCCCTCCCGGCACGCGCCTCGCTGTCCCACAGCCGGTTCATATAGGCGTTGGCGACCAGGTTGCTGTGGGTGAGCATCGCTCCCTTCGACAAGCCCGTCGTCCCGCCCGTGTACTGCAGCAAGGCCAGGTCACGGTCGGGGTCGAGGTCTGCCTGCCGCGCCGGAAGCCCAGCCGAGGTGATCAGGTCGAGGAACCGCCGCACAGGGGCTCCCTTGGGAAGAGGCGCCTGAACCTCCGACCTCGCCCGGCGGGCTGCCGCGAACGGCAGCCGCAGTTTCAGTCGCGCCGTGAGCGGCAGATAGTCCGCGATGGACGTCACCACGACATGCGCGACCGCAGTGTCGGGTCGCACCTTGGCGACGGTTTCGTAGACCCGGTCCAGGCAGACGACAACGGACGCCCCGCAGTCGGCGAGCTGATGGCGCAATTCATGCTCGGTGTAGAGGGGGTTGTGCTGCACGACCACGGCGCCGAGGCGGAGCGCGGCGAACAGCGCGATCACATTCTGCGGGCAGTTGGGCAACACGATGGCGACCCGGTCCCCCTTGCCGACACCGAGGCCGGCCAGCGACGAGGCGAAGCGATCAACGTCGGCCTTGAGCTCCCGATAGGTGATCGTCGTCCCGAGGAACGCCAGCGCCGTCACGGTCGGGAAGGAGGCCGCCGCGTCGTCCAGGAGCCGGGTCAACGGTACGACGGGGAAGTCGTAGTCCGCGGGGATGCCCTCGGGGTAGCTCGCCAGCCAGGGTCGGTCCGCATAGGTGGCGGGTTGCGCTGTCGACCTCGGGCGCCGGGGAGTGGGGGCCGCGGCAGAGCGGGCCTTTCGGGGTTGCCGTGAGGTGCCGGGCACGGGACGAGCCTCCAAGGACGACCAGGACTACCGGGCGAGTGTCGCAGACCTCGAGGGGCTGGCTCAGCCGGGGCGCGATGCGGTGGGGACTGGCACCCCGGGCGTCGTCACGGTCACATCCGAGTAGGGCAGTTTCGGCTCAACCCACGGGAAGACGACGAAGAAGAGGAGGAGGACGGCCACGGTGAGCAGTGCGGTGCTAAAGAACACCTTGCCCGCGAAGCCCCCCGGAAAGCGTCGCCACAGCCAGACGTACATGTGTCAGGCCTTCCTGAGCGCAGGCGGCAGGAGGTCGCCCTGCTTGGTGAAAGGGGCCTCGAAAAGGGCATGCACGATCAGCCGTTGCGCCGCGGAGTACTTCGGGTTGCATGTCGTCAGGGTCAGTAGCCGCTGCGTGGGAAGGGCGCCCCGGTGAAACGGCACGGGGTACGTCACTTCGATCGAGGTGGGCGTCACCACCTGCAACCCCGTGACCCGATAGGTGAAGTAGGTGTCGCGCGTCTCGAGAACGATGGCGTCGCCGGGGCGCAGCCGGTCCACCTGGTTGAACGGCGCGCCGTACGTCGTCCGGTGACCACTGATGACCATGTTGCCGACCTGGCCTGGCAGGGCCGTACCGGGGTAGTGACCGGGTCCCCGCTTCAGGTCCTCGACGGCGACGCCCTCCACAACGACCTTCTGGTAGTCAGCGCCCAACGCCGGAATGTGGATTACCGCAATGCCGCTGCCCAAGGGAAGTCCGGCGTGCCGGTTGCCGGGGGGCGGCGGGGCTGCCCACTGCTGGATCAGCTCGCGATGCAGCCGTGCCTGCTCCCGGTGCGTGTAGATCCCGGTGATCTCCAGCTCGTAGACACAGAACAGCAGAATGACAACGCCCGCCGTGATCAGGGTCTGGCCGACCCCGCGGAGAAAGGTCCGCATGGGTCAGGCACCCCCTCGGGCTACGTGCGGCAGGTCCAGCGACCCGTCGAAGGCGGGCAGGTGCAGCGAGCCGGACTCGCGCACTCTGTAGCCCAAGCCGAAGCGGTCGACGAACGTGCGGAAGTAGCGGACCCCGGGCTCGGCGTCGAGGGCCCGGCGCATGCCATGGACGTCGCCGATGGCCGCCACAACGAACGGAGGGCCGTACACCCGGCCATGCAGGATGACCGTATTCCCGACGCATCGGACAGCGCTGGTGGAGACCACGCGCTGGCCCATGAGGGTCATCGCCTCAGCGCCACCGGCCCACAGGGCATTAACGACCGCCTGCAGGTCCTGCTGGTGAACGACCAGGTCGTCCGGGTTGCTCGACGCCGGCGGCTGGCCATTGACCGGCAGTGGCGCATCGGTGAGCCGGACACTGAGCCCGGGGCCGAGCACGGGGGTAACCCCGGCCTCGGCAGCCAGCGCTGCGGCCTGCTCCTGTCCGGCCGCGACCCGGCTGTCCTGGGAGGCAACCAACCGGGAGGCGGCGTCGACCTCGGCGCGCAGCCCACGTGCGACTGCTTCGCCGGCACTGACCCGGTCGCGCTCCGCACTGATCAGGTCGGTGACCTGCTGACGCCGTCCGCCCCTCAGGTCGGTGCCGTGCGCGGTACTCGCGCTGGTCGCGAACAGCAGCCCGGCTGCGAGGGCCGTGACGGGGACGAGCACGCGGAAGACGGAGGGGCGCGGCGGCCCAGAGCCATCCCGCACCGACACACCTCCTCCGCGCGCTTGTGAGCCGCCTGTCCGCTGTTGGATACGCTAACGGCAGGTCCCCCGCGCTCTACCCCGTCCGGCCAGGAGTCCACGTGCCCGAGTCCAAGAAGCGGAAGAAGGCGGTCTACACGCCTCCGGTCGCGCCCGGGAGCTCGAAGAGACGCCGCAAACCCAGCCCGGTGTGGTTGGCCCCGCTGATGCTCGCGATGTTCGCCATCGGCATCCTGTGGCTCGTCGTCTTCTACCTCAGCGGCGGGGACATGGCCGGAATCCCCGGCATCTCCAAGCTCAACAACGGCAACCTGCTGGTCGGCTTCGGCTTCATCGTCGTTGGGTTCGGCCTGTCGACCCAATGGCGCTGACCACGCCCGCGCGCAGGCAAGTCACAACCGTGTGATTCGTCCCCAGGTGTTGTCCACACTGTGGACGCCGGGGTGGTCATGTCCCCATTTCGCCTGGTTCACACCCGATTGGATGAACGCCAACCCTGGGCCCCCACTCAGAGGAGCTCGAGGATGGTCGCGTTGGCCTGGCCGCCGCCCTCACACATCGTCTGGAGGCCGTAGCGGATGCCGTTGTCCTTCATGTGGTGAACGAGCGTGGTCATCAGCCGCGCGCCTGAGCCGCCAAGCGGGTGTCCCAGGGCAATGGCACCACCGAGTGGGTTGAGAACCTTCTCGTCAGCCTCGAGGTCCTTGAGCCACGCGAGCGGCACCGACGCGAAGGCTTCGTTGACCTCGAACGCACCGATCTCGTCGAGCGTGAGCCCGGCGCGCTGAAGGGCTTTGCGGGTCGCCGGAATGGGTGCGGTGAGCATGATCACCGGGTCAGCCGCGGCGAGCACGGCGGTGTGGATGCGGGCCATCGGGCGCAGCCCTAGAGCGGCCGCCTTCTCCGACGTCATCATCAGCAGACCGGCGGACCCATCCGAGATCTGTGACGAGTTCCCCGCGGTGATCCGGCCATCTTCGCGGAAAGCCGGCTTGAGCGACGCGAGCTTGTCGAGCGTGCCACCACGACGGACGCCCTCATCGGAGTCGACGAGACCGGACGCCGTCTGGACGGGCGCGATCTGGCCGGCGAAGCGACCCTCGTCGATCGCGGCGGCGGCCCGCTCGTGCGAGGTCAAGGCGAACTCGTCGAGCTGGGTCCGGCTCAGACCCCACTGGTCGACGACCATCTCGGCGCCCACACCCTGATTCGGAAGGGCCGCGCCGTACCGGGCGACGTAGCGCTCGCCCAGCGGGCTCGCGGTGAAAGTCGAGCCCATGGGCACGCGCGACATGGACTCGACGCCGCCCGCGACCACGACGTCGTACTGACCGCTGATGAGGCCGGCGGCGGCGAAGTGCACAGCCTGCTGCGACGAGCCGCACTGCCGGTCGACGGTCGTACCCGGCACCGACTCGGGCCAGCCGGCCGACAGCACGGCAGTCCGCGCGATGTCGAAGGTCTGCTCCCCCACCTGGGACACGCAACCCCACACCACGTCGTCGACGAGAGCGGGGTCCACCCCACTGCGCTCAGCCAGCGCCTGGAGCACGTGCGCGGACAGGTCGGCGGGGTGCACGCCGGCCAGTCCGCCGTTGCGCTTGCCGGTCGGCGTGCGGACAGCTTCGACGATGACGGCGTCACGCATGGGGACCTCCGGGGGGAAGGGCGGGCCTGGCGGGTGCCCGCATGCTACGTCCGGCCATGACACCGTGGGTGTGTGAGTTGTGCCATGTCCGATCACCGCCGGGGGGAACAGGTCCCCGCACGATGGCAGGTCCGCACTGCCACTGCCGTCGGAGAAGCGTTGACGGCGGCTGGCCTGGCGAGCCTTACCGCTGTCGGGCCCGCGGACCGGGCCGGTCGGCTGCTGCTCGGCCTCGCGGCCGCAGCGCTCGCTGCTGTCGCGGTCCGCGACCTGCTCTGTCGTCCGGTCCTGAGCGCCGACGGAACCGGCCTGCGGCTGCAGACGGGCTGGCGCCCGCGAGCCGTTCCCTGGTCCGACGTCGTCTCCATCCGCCTGGTCACCGAGCGCCGCACGCGGGTACTCGCCGTCGACGGGGGCAGCTGGCTGGTCCTGCTCAGCCGACACCGGCTGGATGCGGCCCCGGCGGCCGTGCGAGACGTGCTGTCGGGGTACGCCCCTGACAAGGTGCGCTGAGGAACTCAGCCGCTGAGCGCCGCTGTCCGGGCCACCACCAGGACGACCAGGACGGCCGCGACCGTCGCCCCCGCTGCCGCGTGCCACACAGTGCGCCGTGGACCGGCCGGGATGAAGGCGAAGGCACAGGCGAGTGCCGCGCCGGTCACCAGCCCACCGATGTGGGCCCTCCAGTCGATATTGGCCACGCTGAAGGTGATGACGAGGTTCAAGCCCAGGAGAACGACGATGGGCCCAGTTTCTCCGCCGAGGCGGCGGACCACCACGTAGTAGGCGCCGAAGAGTCCGAAGATGGCGCCGGACGCGCCGACGCCCAGCTGGTAGGGCGACGAGATGAGGTACGAGAGCGTCGAGCCGCCCAGGGCCGACAGCAGGTACAGCGAGACGAAGCGCGAGGGGCCGAGTGCCCGTTCCAGCACCGGACCCACCTGGGCCAGCGCCAGCATGTTGAAGGCGATGTGGATCACGTTCGCATGCAGGAACGCGGAGGTGAGCAGGCGGTAGTACGCGCCGTCGGCCACCCCTCGATAGACGGTGCCGTCGCCCTTGGGAAGGGACAGCGCGAGGTCCCCGTACTCCAGGTCGAGCCGACCGTGAAGGAGCTCGAAGAGGAACACCGCCACGTTCACGGCAATGATGGCCGTCGTGATGCGGCCGGCGTCGGTACGGGCCCGGCCACCGAACACAGTCCGGTGTTCCCTGACCGTCTTCGCACCCGCATGCAGGCACTCCGGACACTGGAACCCCACGGACGCGGCGACCATGCAATCCGGACAGATGAAGCGACCGCACCGGGTACACGAGACGTAGGTCTCGCGCCCCGGGTGCCGGTAGCACTCCGGCGGATCCGGCTGGCTGGCCATGGGTCCAGAGGACGGGGCTGTCAGGACGCAACCGTCTCGAGGTCGATGGACTCGATGATGACATCCGCGCGGGGCCGGTCCATGGCGCCTGTGGGCACGGCAGCGATGGCGTCGACCACGTCGCGACTGGCCTGGTCGGCAACCTCCCCGAAGATCGTGTGCTTGCCGGTCAACCAGGTCGTCGGCGCCACGGTGATGAAGAACTGCGAGCCGTTTGTCCCAGGACCCGCGTTGGCCATCGCCAGCAGGTAGGGCTTGGTGAAGGCGAGCTCCGGGTGGATCTCGTCTTTGAACCGGTAGCCGGGGCCGCCCGTTCCGGTGCCGAGTGGGTCACCCCCCTGGATCATGAACCCGGGAATGATCCGGTGGAAGACCGTCCCTGGGTAGAGGGCGCCTTCCCCCTTCTTGCCGGTCCGGGGGTCTGTCCACTCCGCCGATCCGTCCGACAGGCCAGTGAAGTTGGCGACTGTCTTGGGGGCGTGGTTGGGGAAGAGCTGGACCCGGATTGGCCCGTGGTTGGTCGTGAGGGTGGCGTAGAGATCGCTGGCCACAATGGCCCCTTCAGGCAGGCGACGAGGAGTGCGGGGAGTCTCGCACGAGGCTGGGCCGGCCCCTCAACTGGCTGAGCTCTGCCAGGCCTCGCTCGGGGGCATCGACGGCTGGATCGTGATGTTGCCCGGCGGCGCTTCCCCTGCCCCGAACAGACACGTCCGGTCGCGGCCAAGGGACTTGGCTCGGTACAACGCCTGGTCGGCCGCCCGGATCAGTGCTCCCGCGTCGCTGGCCTGGGTCGGGAAGCACGCAGCGCCAGCGCTGGCCGTGACCGATGGAGACGCGCTGCCCATGGACACCGACGCACGCAGTCGCTCGGCCGTCTGGCCCGCGAGGTCGGGGCCGCACCCGGGCAGGATGACCGCGAACTCCTCCCCGCCATACCGGGCCGGGGTGTCGAAGTCCCGACACGCGGCAGACAGCTGGCTGGCTACTCGACGCAGCACGTCGTCACCGGCTGGATGGCCATGGTCGTCGTTGAGCATCTTGAAGTGGTCGATGTCGAGCATGACGAGACTCACGTGGTCGCCGCTGCGCGCCGCACGGGCGAGCTCGCGCTCCAGGGTCGCCTCGAAAGTGCGGCGATTGGCGATCTTCGTCAGCCCGTCGGTAGCGGCGAGCCGCTGCACCTGCTCCAGCAGCCAGGCGTTGCGCAACGCCAGGGCGGCGTACGAGGCGGACCGCTCCAGAGCCAGCACCACGCGCCGCGCGATTCCCGAGCCGCCCCGGCTGTCGTGTTCGACGACGAGAACACCGATCGAGCGGCCTTCCGCGGACAGCGGCACGACGACGAGATGACCGGCTCCAGGGAGCAGCCGGCTCAACCAGGGATCGGCACCCGGATCAAGGCCGTCGACGAGCAGGGTTTCGCGGACCCGATAGGCGCGGCCCACGACAGCACTCGGGCCCGGGGGTCCCGGTCGCCGGGCCGTGTCCTCATCCAGGCCGAGAGAAGCCAGCAACGGAAGGTCGCCCTCGGGTCCGGCCAGCACCAGTCCGCGACGGAAGCCCAGTCCCTCGGCCACCGCATCCAGCAGCGCCCGGGCGACCGAGGCGGAGTCGCGGGACCGTTCCAAGGCCTCTGCCAGGGCCGTCAGCGCCTCCAGGTCGGTGCGGCGGCGGCGCAGCTCGCGTTCATTGACCGCGGACAGTGTCGAGGTCACCAAGGCGACCAACCACAGGACGGTGACGAAAATCGCCAACCGTTGGCCGCTCGTACCGGCGACGCCGACGGGGACGCGGTCGGTGTCCGGGAGGGCCCCCGACCGCGCCGCGAGGAAAGCCCCCGTCAACAGCACTGACTGCCCCAGGGCCGTCAGCAGTCCCAGCCTCGACGAGCCGACAAGGCAGACGGCCCCGAGGTGCAACAGGATCGCGTAGCGGACCGGACTCGTTGACCCACCGGTCTGCGCTGAGCTGTATGTCAACCAGAACGCATCGACGGCGATGGCCAGCGGGAACACGCCGTCCACGAGGTGACGACGTCGCCCGACGACCTCGGCCACGCCAACCAGCACGGTGAACAGGGCGGTGGCGACAAGCACGTCACCTCGTCGGGCAGCGAGGAGGTCCGGCGTGAGAAGAGCGCACAGGACGACAAGGACGATGGCCGCGACCCGCAGGTACTGCAGCGCCCGAAGCCGGTCGCCGAGGGTGACCCGGTCGACGTCACCGCGGGTATCAGCCATGGCTGATTCCCGGCCGGGCACGGCGCAGCACGGAGGTTGGCCGCCACCTACCGGTGGACACCATGCCGCACTCCTCTGGGCCGGGTTCGGCGCGGTCCCTGCCCGCCTTACCAGGATCGGCACATCGGATGCCCGGAATTAACCCCATCACGGAGTTTTTCTGGCAACCGCACCAATGTGCGTTACTGCAGATGCAGTAACGCGGCGGCCGGGCCGGAAGTGTGGAGCCACGGGGACTCGAACCCCGAACCCCCGCCTTGCAAAGGCGGTGCTCTGCCAATTGAGCTATGGCCCCCGGCGGGCCCCGGGGAAGGCTGAGGCGGCCCCAGGTGTCAGCGTAGGTCGGGCGGTGTGGTCGCCTCGGTCCACAGGTTCTTCTCGGTGCGGCCGGCAGCTCGGCGGCGCCTGAGGAAGGCGGCGCCCGCACCGATCAGCGCCAACAGGAAGACGGGGCGACGTCGCACGGGGGCTCTCCTCGGGTGGGGCGTGGGTCATGAGTGGGCCTGGGAGGACTTGAACCTCCGGCCTCATCCTTATCAGGGATGCGCTCTAACCAGCTGAGCTACAGGCCCGGTCGATGCCCGCAGGCACGGTCGCGGAGACTACACCAGCGCTGTTCTCCGCGAGCTGGCCCGCGTCGCCATCAGCTCTCCTCCCCGAGAGTCACCTCGATGCCGCCGGTGAGGGAGGCACAGAGGTTGTAGAGGAACGCCGTCAGAGTTGCCAGAGCGGTGAGCAGCACGACGTCGAGGGCTGCGATGAGAGCCGTGAAGCCCATGATTCGCCCCGTCGTGAGGAAGGGCGGTGGCCGCGGGGCCCCCGGACCGCTGTCCTGCGTGATGTCGGACACGAGCTTGTTCAGGGAGGTGAGCACGCCAAGGTGGTTGAGCACCAGGTCGAGGACACCCACCGCGACGAGTAGTGCGACACCTGCGAAGAACGACGCCACCAACGAGAAAACGAACACCGACCAGGGGTCAACCCGCTTGAGTGAGAGACGCGCGTTGCGGCGCGCAGCGCGCGCCACTGGACGACCCCCCGTCCGGGCGACGCCTGGGCGTACGGGGGGTCGGTGCGCGCCGTCCTCACCGGTGGGTATGCCGGCGGGTCGAGGAGCTGGAGGGCGGAGGCTCCCCGATGCATCCTGGGCGCGTGAGCCCGGTTCCTCAACGGTGGGCGCCGACGGGGGACGGATCGGCGGGGGCGCGATGGGGGCTGGGGGCCGGACCGCAGGTGCGGACGGGACTGGGGTCGACGCAACCGGCGAGGAGGGAACCGGCGTGACCTGGACCGGCGTGGACGCAACAGACGTGGACGGAACAGACCGGTCGGCCGTGGACGGCACCGTCCCACCGGACGGGTAGGGCCGGCTCGCCACCGGTGGCGCGGCAGTCGAGCTCACGCGCGCGGCGTCCTGGTCGCGCACACCTCCAGAGCTCGGGGACACGGGGCTGGCCGGCATTGGTGGACGGACGGGCAGGCTGGGGGTGGCCTCAGGATGCGGGAGCCCCGTGGGTGTCGGGTCACTCGCGAGCCGTGGCGCAGCGGTGGCACGGGGCCGCTCAGCCGGGGGTGCCGCGGGTGCCGTGGGCCCCGCGGGTGGGCCGCCCGGCCCAGCCGGGGTCGGGGAAGGGTGCGCAGCTGACTGGGACCGTGCCGGACCGTCGGTCGCTACTGCCGTGGACGCCTGAGGGGGCGTGGGCCCAGCGGCTGTGGGCGGACCGGACAGAGGAGCATCG
>JALYIZ010000016.1 GCA_030775505.1 Actinomycetota bacterium
GCTGACGCCAGGGTTCGTTGCCGCTGCCACGGGGCCGCCCCCGAGCCCGCCCGGCGTCCCGGTGGAGGTGTCCGCCGGTCCGAGGCCAGCGGCCTGCTGCTGCTGCGCCGTGCTTCCGCACGCCGTGGCGAGGAGCGCCGTGAGGACCCACCCGACGATGGGAATGCGACGCGTCACGACGCGACCCGCTGGAAGGTCGTCGGCCCAGTGCTCGGGTCGAGTACCGCCGTGACAGAGCCGTCGCCGAACGTGAAGACGTACGGGGCGTCCAGCGCGGCGATGCGTAGCTCCCAGTCGTTTCCGGTCATGTTCCCGCTCTCGAGTTCGGTCTCGCCGAGCCAGACCCGCGCCTGCTGGCCGTGGTCCGCGATGACGAGGTCGCCGTAGCCCTGGTTCCGGTAGATGCCCGCCAGGCCACGCGCGGGGGGATTGTCGCCGGGTTGCTCGACGTCCGGCTGGGGTGTCGGGGCCGGACGGAGCCTGCCCAGCCAGCTCTCGCCGTCCGCGGTGCCAGCCAAGGCGTCGACGAGCTCGAGCCCCGCGGCGAGGGGAAATGCGCTGGCGTGGAGGTTGGCCGACACGGTGAGCCCGAGCTGCCGGGTGGGGAGCAGGAAAGTCTGGGTGGAGAAACCGTCGACCCCCCCTGAGTGCCACAGCATCGGCAGGCCGCGAAAGGTCGCGACCATCCAGCCCAGCGCGTATCCGGTGACGTCGAGGTGCGGGAAGGGGGCCAGCCCCTCGGGCAGTGCCATCGCCACCTCCTGGGTGAGGGCGACGGCTGATTCGCTGAGCGCATCGGTGTCACCGAGTTGGGCAAGCAGCCAGCGGGCCGCATCGTCGGCGCAGGTCATGAGTGACCCCGCTGGGGCCGCGCCGGTGAGCCGACGGTCGGGGGTCGGGACCGGTGCGCCCGCCCGGGTCACATGTCCAGTCGCGGCGTCGCCGTCGGCCCGCATGGCCTCGATGGTCGTCACAGTCCGGTGCATGCCCAGAGGCTCCAGGACCCGTCGGTGCAGCTGGTCGTCCCAGTCCGTACCCCCCGCCCGGCCGAGTGCGAGACCGGCGAGGGCGTAGCCGAGGTTGCTGTACTCCCACGTCTCCCCGACCGTGGCCACCAGTGGCAGGTGGGCCAGCCGGCGGACCAGCTCGTGGCCGTCCCAGCCCGGATTGAGGATCCAGGTCAGGTCGTGACGAGACAAGCCCGAGCGGTGGCTGAGCAGGTCGCGCAGGCTGATCGTCTGGGCCTGGTGGTCGTCGGGAAGATCGAGCTCGGGCACCCAGACCCGGACCGGCGCGTCGAGGTCGAGGTCGATGTCCTCGTGCAGCAGCCCGGCGAGCAGCGCGGTGTAGGCCTTGCAGCAGGAGCCGTGGTGGAACAGCGTCCGGGCCCCGGCCGCTTGCGGGTCCCCCACGCCCCGGAGGCCGGCGCCGCCGGCGTACAGCACCGATCCGTCCTGCACGACCGCGACGGAGAGCCCCGGCACTCCCCAGCGGGGGCGCTCGGCCTCGAGCGTCGCGAGGACGTCGCTGAGCACGACGGTGGGCACGACGGTGGGCACGACGGTGGGCACGACGGTGGGCACGACGGTGGGCACGACGGTGGGCACGCCAGTGGGGACGTCGCTGGGGACGGGGTGGACCTCGGTCGGGCTCACCTGGGCTGGCACGGGGCTCCGTTTCGTCGACGACCTACTTAGTAGGTCAAGGGAGGCCCTATGAGTACGCTCCCGCTGTCCCTCCGTCAAGAGAGGTCGTCGTGGCGACCCCCACCGCGCGCCTGCCGTTGACCCGTTCCCGCGTGCTCGACGCCGCGGTCGAGCTGGCCGACAGCCACGGCATCGATGCGGTCACGTTGCGCCGTCTCGCTGAGGCGCTCGGCGTGCACCCCACTTCGATCTACAACCACCTGCCGAGCAAGGAGGCAATCCTCGACGGGGTGAGCGAACGCCTCGTCGAGCAGGCCTGTCTGGGTGCGGCGTTCCCCTCCTGGCGGGAGTGGGTGCGGTCGTTCGCCCACGCGATGCGCGGCCTCGCCCAGGCGCATCCCGGAGCCTTCGCGGTCTTCACCCGTCGCCCGGCGCAGGGACCCGGCGCCGATGCCCACCTCGAAGCGGCGCTGGACGCCTTCCGCCGGGCGGGGTTCGCCCCGCGTGCGGCCAACGAGGCCGTCACGGGGGTGTCGCTCGCCCTGATGGGTCTGGCGCTCAACGAGGGGGCCGTCGCCGGCCCCGCGACGCCTGGGCTGGCCCACCTGCTCCCGGAGCGATACCCGCGGATCTCGGAGGCGGCCCAGGCCGTGCCGGCCAGCACGGACGGGGTCTGGGACCTGATGGTGGCCGCGCTGATCCGCGGGCTGGAGACGGCCTGAGCCCTGCGGGCGCGCGTCGTCGGACCTAGGCAGGTCCGGCCTGGACAGCGCTGACGGTGAGGAGGTGGATCGGCTTGGCACAGGCGGGTGAGGTGTAGCCGAGGTAGATCGGTGTCGTCTGGTTCGGCGGGTAGATCTGAAGGTAGGTGGCCGTGGCCGGTTGGCACTGCGACGGCGGGTAGTTCGCTGCGTTGGAGATCTTGAGCTGGACGTGGGCCACCTGCCCCGGCGTGAGGGTGACCAGCGGCTCGCCCTGGGAGGGGTCCTGGGTGGCCGCCGCCCCGATCTGATGCACCGGGGTGCCACCGGCGAAGGAGACGCCCGGGAAGCCATGCAGCGTGCAGGTGGTGGACGAGATGTTGGTGACGTCGATCGTCGTGTAGGTGCTGCCGGCAGCGCCCTGGGAGCCGCCGCTCTTGGTCCCGAGGGCGCGCGTCGGGCACGCGGCCGCGCCGCCCCCCGTGGGAGAGGTGGTGGTCGGTGCTGGAGTGGTCGTGGGGACCTGACTCGGTGGTGTCGCGCCGGTTGCGGTGACCGCCGGCGTGGCGTCCGCGGGGGTGGAGCTGGTTGCGGGAGCCGTCGCGGCCGCGCCGGCCGGGGGGGAGGAGGAGCTGCAGCCAGCGAGCACTGTGCCGAGCGAGACGGCAAGAATCGCGGCACACGGTCGGCGGGAGGTCGTCCTCGAGTGCAGGTCTCCGGGCGCGGTGCGCTTCATGGTCGGTGTCCTTCTGCCGGTGGCTGTCCCCGTGCAGTGTGCCGTGCCTCATCGAAGGGCCGTGCAGACGACCGGGTTCCGCGCGCTCGAGAGGCTGGGCCGGCTCAGACCAGCGCGAGACGATCCGTTCCCGCGGCGATCGCCCGGGCCACGTTCGCCCCGACGAGGTGCAGGGGGAGCGACCCGGGGCGCAGGACCGCGTCGTGGAAGTCCCGGAGGTCGAAGTGCTCCCCGAGGGCTTCCTGCATGCCGGCCCGAAGGTCCTGCAGGAACAGGTCGCCGATCTTGTACGCCAGTGCCTGGCCGGGCAGGTCGCACGCGTAGCGCACCGACTCGGTGAGGATTTCCGACTCCGAGACGAAGGCGTTCTCGCGCATGAAGTCCCGTGCCTGCTCGAGTGACCAGCCAAGCGCGTTCATGCCGGTGTCGACGACCAGCCGGGTGGTGAGGAATGCCTCCATCACCAGCTTGCCGAACCTCTCCTCCGGGAGCTCGTACATGCCCAGCTCACCGGCGACGTGCGCCGCGTATTCAGCCCATCCCTCGTTGAAGGCGTTGACGAAGCAGTAGCGCCGCAGGTGGTGCAGGCCCTGGTTCTCGCGCTGAAGCGCGATGTGGAAGTGATGGCCCGGGACGAGCTCGTGGTAGGTCAGCGGCGCCACGTTCGCCAGCGCCTGCTGCGAGAGGTTGCCTGCGTTGAACAGGTACCTGCCCGACGGCTCCGCGGGCGAAGGTGCGTCGTAGTAGCCGAACGTCATCGACGAGGCCAGGGCATCGGGCAGCGCGACTGCGCCGTAACCCGCTGCGGGCTGGAGGCGGAAGGCGGTGTCGACGAGGGGCTTGAGCCGGTCGATGTAGCGCTGGAAGACAGCGGCGATCGCCTCTCCGCCTTCCGCCCGCCACGCGGGGTCCTTCGCGAGGTGGTCCATGTGCTCCTGCGGAGCGTGCGCCGCGCCGACCTCGTCAAGGATGGCCTGCATCTGTTCGCGGATCTCCGCGACGCGCGTCAGGCCTCGCTGGTGCACCTCGTCGGCAGTCAGGTCGAGAGTGGTGTGCAGCCGCACCAGCTCGTCGTACACCGCCCTTCCGCCCGGCAGGTTGGCGAGCCCGACGTCCTCGCCGGCGGCCGTCGCCCGGTCCGGATGGCTGAGCCAGTCGATCGCGTCGTCGTACGCGGGCAGGACCGCTGTGGCAACGCGTTGCCCGATGAGCGCGCGTGCATCGGGGTCGGCGAGGCGCGTCTCGGAGGGGACCAAGCCGGCGAGCGCGTTCGCGCGGAGGGCGCTCATCAGCGGCACCGCCTGCTCCAGCTGCACCCGGGGCAGGTGGATGCCGCGCTCGGCCTGGCCACGCGTGCGGCCATCGAGCTGACGCAGCAGCCGACCGAGGTCCTCGACCAGGCCCAGGTAGCGGTCGACGTCACCAGCACCGGCGAAGGCGTAGCCGCCGAACAGCCCAGCGAGGGTGCCCAGCAGGAAGCCCCCGCCATAGGCGGTCGGGGCGTACATCGCGTAGAAGCCGACCTGCAGTGGGTCGAAGAGCAGCCAGTACCACTCACCGGCTCGTGCGCGGACCGTCATCTGGCTGCGGGCGACCTCGAGGGTCAACCGGAGTTCGTGGGGCAGCTCGGCGACGTCGATCGCTTCGATCTTGGCGAGCACCGCCCGCGCGCGCGCGCTCTGCGCGAGAGCAGCCTCCTCGGTGATCTCGGGAAGGCGATCCACCGGCCGACCCAGGTCGCGCGCGATGTAGGGCGAGTGCTGCACCTGCTCCCAGGCGTCCTCGACGGCGGCCAGTGCGAAACCTACGGCGTCCATGGTGGCACGCTGTCACCTGCCGGAACGGCGCGGTAGCCAGTGCTGTCGAAGAGGCTGCGAGCTGGCCTCGACGTTTGTCGATGTGGACCCTGGGGGCCGACTCCCGGACGGTCAGTGCGGGACGAAGTCGCGCGGGAGGTCGAGCCTGTGCAGGCTCCGTACAAAGTGGTCCCAGAACGCCATCTGGACGTACGGGCCCTGCTGGTAGTGGTTCAGGCCCGGCCAGACCTTGAAGTCGAACCGTTTGCCCGCCTTGATGAGGGCTTGGGCGAGCGCGTACGAGTGGTCGACCGTCGCGTTTTCGTCGATCTCGCCACAGGCGATGAGCAGGTCGCCCACGAGCGAGGAGGCGAGGTGCAGGTTGCCCAGCTGCTGGTACTCCTCGCAGGCGCGGTCATAGGAGGTCCCCATGTGCCAGTCCCACAGGCCGCGCGGCGTCTTGCGTGGGTCGTGCACGCCAGCGCCGCTGACAGCTGCCTTGAAGAAGTCGGGGAACATCAGCACCATGCGCGCCGCGTTGTAGCCGCCGTAGGAGTGCCCGATGACGCCGACTCGGGAGAGGTCCAACGAGGGTTCCATCGACGCCAGCCCGGTGATGAACGTGACGTGGTCCTCAAGGCCGCGCGCGGTGTGGAACTGCTTGAAGGTGTGCTGGCGGAAGGCGCGGTCGCGACCGGGCGTGCCGCGGCCGTCGACGAGCACCCCGGCGAAGCCGAGCGCGTTGAAGGGCGCGATGTGGCCATGTGCGCCGGACGTCTTGCCGCCGCCGAGGAAGCTCGGCGGCGCCTGCGTGACCTGGAAGCCGGCGTAGACATACTCGATGACCGGGATGCTCGCCGGGTCGATCGGGTCGGCCGGCAGGGCGAGGACGCCCCACAGGTCGGTGACGCCGTCGTCTGCCTTGACCGAAAAGGCCCGTGGGACCGAGTAGCCGGCCGCGAGCAGGCGGCTGATGTCCGTTCGCTCGAGCTCCAGCACGACCGTTCCGCCCGCTGACGCGTCGCGAAGGACGATGACCGGTGCGTCGCTCACCGTCGACTGGTGGTCGACAAAGAACCGGCCGCTCGGGCTGACGGAGGTCACCAGCGGCTTGCCCCGCCCGAAGACGAGGTGGAAGAACTGCGGCTCAGGGGCGACCAGGTCGTGGTCGAGCGGCTCAGGCGTCAGCAGCTGCTGCGTCCCTCCGTCGAACCCGGCGCGGAAGACCTTGCGGTGCAAGGGGTTGCCCTCAGGGCCACCACCGGCGAGATAGGTGACCTCCCGCGCCTCGACGTCGACGTGCACGATGTCCCGGACCGTCATCTCGCCGCTGCTGACGGCGTTCTTGCAGTCTCCGGTGACGAGGTCGTACAGGTAGAGGTGCCCCCAACCGTCGCGCTGCGAGAACAGGATGGCCTCGTCGGTTTCGGGAAGGACCCGTACAAGCGGGAGGCTGTAGAGGAACTGGTTGGGCTCGTACAGGGGAGCCTCGTCGAGGGTGATGACGTCCCGCCGCGCGCCCGTCGCGGCGTCGACCTCGACGAGGGACGCCGTCGCACCGCCGATCTGGCGGTGGAAGAAGAAGACACGCGTCTCGTCAGCGGACCAGGTGGCCTCGCACGAGCCGTTCATGATGACCATCGAGGTGAGGCCGTCGGTGACGTCGATATCGACCGACGTCCCGGCGTCGAGGTCGAGGATCCGCGCCCCGCCGGGAGGGTTGTCGCCCTCGTCATCGAGCCTCACGCGGATCTCGTGACACTCCGGCCGGCCCTGGGTGGAGACGTGCTCGACCAGGTGCGCGGGCTGCATGCCGCGCTGGTCCGTACGCATCGTGAGCACGAGGCGCCCGGAGGGGGAGTGGACCGTGCCGATAGGGGGAAGTACGAGCCCCATCCGTCGGAACGGGACGGCCATGTTGCTTGCTTCGGGCAGCTCTCCCCAGGCGAAGCCGGGCTCACCGTCCTTCGTCACCTGGGTCTCAGTGCCGTCGGCGTCGATGAGCCAGAGGTCGTGGTCGCGCCGGGTCAGCCCCCGCCCGTCGGGGCCGACGAGCAGGCCGGCAGACGGAGTCGGGACGGACACGTCGACGCCGAGCTCCTCGAGGGTGGCGGCCACCGTGCGGGTCCCTGCGACGGGGTCGACGAGGACATGCTCCTCGCCGTCGTCGGTCTGGCGGACGTACCAGAAGACGTCGCCGTCGCCGGTCCACACCGGGTCGATCCGGCGGTTGCGCATCAGTGCGGCCTGCTTCTCGGGAGCGAGGGCGGCGGCCTGCTCGTACCGCTGGTGCAGGGTCGGGTTGTCGGTCACGTTGCTCCTCGCGCTTGTCGCTACTGCCCGAGGTGCAGGGCGAAGAAGTCCAGCACCCGGGTGCAGAAGTCCGTCATGGTCGGGAAGGCGCGGACCCCGTGCCCCTCCTCCGGGTAGATGACCAGCGTCGAGGCGCCGCCGTGCTCGAGCACCGCGTGGTGGAACTCCTCCGCCTGGCCTGCCGGCGTGCAGCGGTCGAGGGCCCCTGCGACATTGAGGACCGGCATGGTTACCCGCGAGGCGAAGGACACGGGGCTGCGGCGGTGGAAGTTGTCGCCCGGGACCTCGGGGTCGCCGGCGAGGAACAGGGCGTCGAAGAACGGGATGTTGCTGGTGTAGTGCTGGCTGTACCAGTTCGTCACCGGCGCGATCGGGACGGCCGCCGCAATGCGCTGATCCTGGGTGGCGAGCCACGCGGACATGAACCCGCCGTAGCTGCCGCCCATGACGGCGATGCGCGCCGGGTCGGCGATCCCGCGCTCGATCATCGCGTCGATGGCCGAGGTGAAGTCCTGGGTGTCCGCGCCGCCCATGTCACCGAAGACCTGACGGGCGAACTCCTGTCCACGCCCGCTCGAGCCGCGCGGGTTGGGGTTGAGCACGGCATAGCCGCGTGCCACCAGCAGCGGCGTCCAGTGGTAGAACATCGACCAAAGGCTGCGGAAGCCCCACACGGGTCCGCCGTGGATGTTGATGACGAGCGGGAACGGCCCCTCTCCCTCGGGGAGGCACAGGACGCCCTCAACCCGCAGCCCGTCTTGCGCGATCCAGGAAACCCCTTCGGCGGTCCCGTTCACGGACATCACGTAATCCGTGCCGGGATGGGCGACGGAAGCGAGTACCTGTCCCGAGGCGAGCTCGGTGACCTGCTGTGGGAGCCGGTACCCCTCGACGACGGCCAGTGCGCGGCCGTCCGGGAGGAAGACGCCCTCGGGGTGGCGCAGGCCACTGCTCGTGTCGAAGGAGGACCAGAGCTCGGTGGTCTTGCCGGTCGTCACGTCGTGGATCGCCGCCACGGTCTCGAGGCCGCGGACCCCCAGGAAACCCAGTCGGTTCTCATCGAGCCATTGCGTGCACGAGACATCCACGCCAGCGGTGTCCACCTTCTCCACTTCCCCGGGGGCACCGACGTGGAGGTCACCCGCCACGACCCATCGGTCGCTGCACACGGCCTTGACCAGGGCGAGTCGGGTCCCCTCCGGGTTGGCCGAGGGAAGTCCCATCTGCACGTCGCTGGTGAGGACCTCCGTGACGGTTCCATCGAGGTCCAGACGCGACAGCACCGCGGTGTACCAGGAGGCCTCGTCCGGACGCGCGGACGTTACAGCCAGCACGGAGGACGGCCCGCACCAGACCGCCTCCCACGGGTTCAGTCCGGTGGGGGACAGCTGTCGAACCGCGTCGCCCGCGACGTCGTAGACCCACAGCGAGCGCCAGGCGTCTTCGCTCACTCCGGTGTCGACCCGAGGCATCCAGCTCGGGACGTCCACGGTCTGTCGCGTGGTGGTGCCGCTGCCCTGTCCACCGGAGAGGTCGGCACCGAGACCCGCCACACCGAGCAGGATGTGCGCGCCGTCCGGCGCCCAGCTGAGGTACTCAACAGTGCCGGGTACCGCGGGTGCGGGCCTGGCCTCGCCGGCGCGCTGCCCGAGCAGGTAGAGCTGGAACACCCCTGCCCTCGCGCGGTCGGACGCGAAGGCCACGACAGCACCGTCAGGCGACGGCCGCCCGCTGTGCGCGGACCCTGCGCCTGTGGTGAGGGGGCGGACCTCGCCGTCCTCCACCGTCACGATGACCGTCCTCGGCCGGCCCGCGAGTCCGTCCAGGACCGAGCCCGTCGCCACCACACGGTCCCCGACGGCACGGAGGTCACTCAGACCAGAGACGCGGCCGAAAGCCGGTCCGAAGGCGCGGAGAAAATGACCCTCGACGATCTCCCACGTCGCCGTGCCACGTACGTCCTGCATGTCTGCTCCTCGGGTCCCATTGCTTGTCCGACGGTAGGCCAGGTCGGCCCTCCGGCGCGTGCCTCGCGCGTCGAAGGCGGGAGGAGACACTCTCGACACTCGTAGGTAGTAGAGCCTTGGCAGGGGCGCCACGGGTCGCTGGACAGCCGCTCAGATGATGTTGCGTTCCTGCAGCGCGGCACAGCTTGCTTCGAACCGGTCGGCGTCGAACTCCTCGATCGAATATGCGGGGTCGCGGCCCAGGAAGAGGTCTCGAATGATCTCTCCGGTGGCGGGGGCCATCTGGAAGCCGTGGCCCGAAAAGCCGGTCGCATAGTAGAAGCCATCGATGAGGGTGCTGCGGCCGATGAGCTGGTTGTGGTCGGGGGTCACCTCGTACAGGCCCGCCCAGCCTCCAGCCACGCCGAGGTCGAGCAGGCGCGGCACTCGGATGGCAGCGTGCTCGGCAACCTTCTCGATCCAGCCATCAAGAGTGAAGTGGGTGTCAAACCCCTCGGGCCGCGACGGTCCCTCTTTGTGTCCCGCCGACCACCCCGGAGCGACCGCGAGCTTGATCTCCAACTCCTCGGGATAGTTGAATGTGGCTCCTCGAAATCGAGCGTTGAGTGCCCTCGAAATAGTGTCTTGCGAGGTAGTCTCTGGGCATGAGCCCCCTTCCCCTCCTTGCAGACGTGCCTCGTCGTCTGCTGGAGGTTGCCGGTGCGCGACTCCTCGATGAGCCCGTCATCGCAGTCCAAGGGCCACGCTCCGTGGGCAAGTCAACCCTCCTCGCGGCCATCGCTGAGTCCTTGGGTGCCGAGGTGTTCGACCTGGATGACCTGGCCGTGCGTGACGTCGTACGGCGCGATCCCGGCTCGTTCGTCTCTGGCGGCACCCCGGTGTGCATCGACGAGTTCCAGCATGTTCCGGGAGTCTTGGATGCGATCAAGGCCGAACTGAACCGTGACCTCCGCGCCGGCCGGTTCGTCTTGACGGGCTCGACCCGCTTCGACGCGCTCCCTCGAGCGGCCCAGTCGCTGACGGGTCGACTCCACCTGCTTACCGCCTGGCCCTTGTCGCAGGGTGAGATTGACGGGACTCGGGAGAACCTGGTGGAGGCGCTGCTCGAAGACCCGCGCTCGGTGGCCACACAGTCAACCTCGGGTTCGTCGAAGGCGGACTACATCGACCGGGTCGTTGCCGGGGGCATGCCGATCGCGCTGCGGCGGTCGTCCCTGGCGGCGCGTCAGCGCTGGTTCGATGACTACGTGCGCCTTGTGCTCGACCGTGATGTCGCCGAGCTTTCGCACCTGCGTCAGGCGCACCAACTGCCGGACCTGCTGCGCCGCCTTGCAGGGCAGACCGCTCAGGTGCTCAACGTGGCCAAGGCCGCCGACGGTCTCGGTGTCAGCAGAACCACGGCCGCCGACTACGTGACGCTCTTGGAGAGCGTGTTCCTCGTGCACCGCCTCGAGGCGTGGGGCAGGACTTTGCGCGCGCGCGCGGCCGGGACCCCCAAGCTCCACGTGGTCGACTCTGGCATCGCAGCGCGCTTGTTGCGGCTCACGCCGGACAAGCTCCTTCGGCGGGACCCTGCCTCCCTGTCCGAGTTCGGGCATCTCCTCGAGACGTTCGCCGTCGCAGAGTTGCTGAAACAGGTCTCCTGGTTGGACGACATCGCGGGGTACGGGCACTGGCGCACCCATGACGGCGATGAGGTGGACCTCGTCATCGAGCGCGGCGACGGTGCCGTTATCGCGTTTGAGGTGAAGGCCGCCGGCCGTGTTCCGGGTGACGAGCTGCGTGGCCTCCGCAAGCTTCGCGAGGCACTCGGTGACGCGTTCATCGCCGGTGTCGCCCTCTACACAGGGGCCCGCACCTACCAGCACGAGGATCGCCTCTGGGTCGTGCCGCTCGACCGGCTGTGGCAGGTCATCGGGTCGGAAGCGCCCGCGTAGGTTGGGATCTCCGGCCGGGGACCTGGGAGTGCAGACGCGGTGATAGTCGTTCACGGTTGCTGGTCGATCGAACGCGACCCCGTCGGTGAGCTGATCCTGTGGGCTGAGGACTCGGATGGACCCGTCCGCCCTCCGGTACGGCGGGGTCGTCGCCCTGCGACGCAACCTCACCCGTTCGCCTGTTCGGCGGCCACCCTTGCCGGCCTGGTCGAATGCGACGCGGCGCCGGGCTCCGCGCTCCTCGTCCTGCCGACCGAGGGCCGCGGACCGGCGGCGTCGGTCGAGGTGGAGCGGACGAGTCCCCGGAGGGTGACCCCGCCTGCGGGTGCCGACGCCTCGTGGGAGGTCCCGACGGTGGCGCTCGCGCCCGCGGCTGCGCTGGATCACCTCTTGTCGATCCCCGAGGACGTGGAGGAGAGCCTCGATCAGCTGGCGGACGGCGCGGACCTCGGCCTGCTGAGGGCGCTGGCGACGTTCGCGGTGGACCTGGTCGGACGCGGCCACGTTCTCCCCGCCGTACGTGCGGCGGGCAACGGGCGGGGCAGAGCGACCTGGTCGGCGGTGATCATCGATGCCGACGCGGTGTGGCTGCGGGAGCTCGCCGCCTGCGCACCAGGCTCTCTCGTCGCGAACCACCCGGCCGATGTCGATCGCAGTGCCGCAGTCGTCGAGACTGTCGCGGCGGCGACGGATGCACTGGTCGACGCAGCGGTGCGAGCAAGCCTGCGGCCGACCCGACCGCAGCGGTCCTCGGGCACCTTCCGCACCGCGCTGGCGGGCGCCGACCCGCACTTCGCCACGACGCCCCAGGACCTGCAACGCCTGGACGAGGCTCTCTGTGATTGGCAGCGCGAGGTCACACAAGGTGGAGCCGTCCGGGCCTGCTTCCGGCTGCTCGAACCACAGGAAGGCGCGGACGACGCTGCTTGGCGACTCGATTTCGCGTTGCAGTCCCGGGAAGAGCCGAGCTTGGTTGTGGACGCCGCGCAGGTGTGGCGAGCGAAGGGTGCGTTACGGGCGTTGGCTCGCCACGTCCCCGAGCCCCAAGAGACGCTGCTCGCCGAGCTCGGCCGGGCCGTGCGGCTCTACCCGGACATCGAGCGCGCGCTGCGCACCGCGAAGCCGTCGTCCATGGACCTCGACGCCGCAGGCGCCCACGCCTTCCTGTCCGAAGCAGCTCCGATCCTGCTGGCGGCCGGGTTCGGCGTCCTCCTGCCGGGTTGGTGGACCAATCCCTCGATGCGCATCGGCGCGCGACTCTCGGTTTCGACGCCCGCCCAGCCCGGCTCGGCGCAGAAGAAGGCCACGATAGGTCGCGAAGGCCTTGTCGACTTCCGCTGGGACCTGGCCGTCGGGGAGCACACCCTCACGGAGCAGGAGGTCGCGGATCTCGTCGAGGCGCAGCAGCCGCTCGTACGGGTGCGCGGGCAATGGATGTACGTCGACGCCGAGCGGCTCGCCCGCGCTCGGACGTTCCTGGCGAAGCGTTCGAAGGCTGCCGGGCGGATGAGTGTCGGACAGGTCCTCGCCGTGCTGGGATCCCCGGACGAAGGGCCCGCGGGGCTGCCGGTGGTGGACGTCGAGTCGCAGGGCTGGATCGGGGACCTGCTGTCAGGTGAGGTCGACCACCGGATCGTGCCCATGGTGGCGCCTGATGGCTTCAAGGGTGAACTGCGCCCTTACCAGCAGCGAGGCCTGGCCTGGCTGTCCTTCCTGGAGTCGGTGGGGCTCGGCGGAGTCCTCGCCGACGACATGGGATTGGGCAAGACTGTCCAGTTGCTCGCCCTCATCTGCGGTGAGCGGGCGCAAGACGCGGAACCGACGCTGCTGGTCTGCCCGATGTCGCTGGTCGGCAACTGGCAGCGGGAGGCTGCCCGGTTCGCCCCGGGCCTTCGAGTGCACGTCCACCACGGAGCCGAGCGTCCCAAGGGCAAGGCCTTCCAGGCAGTGGTGGCCGCGTCGGACCTGGTCGTCACGACGTACGGACTGATGCTGCGCGACATCGACGCACTGCGGGAGTTGAGCTGGCGTCGCGTAGTGCTCGATGAGGCACAAGCGGTGAAGAACGCGGCGACGCGGGCTGCCGTCGCCGCGCGGTCGCTTCCCTCGACCCACCGGTTCGCAGTGACCGGCACGCCGGTCGAGAACCGGCTGGGCGACCTGTGGTCGCTGATGGAGTTCGCCAACCCCGGGCTGCTCGGCCCGCCCGCGTTGTTCAAGCAGCGCTTCGCCACACCGATCGAGCGGCACGCTGACGCCGAGGCCGCGGACCGTTTGCGATCGCTCACGCAACCCTTTGTGCTGCGTCGGCTGAAGACCGACACCTCGATCATCACCGACCTGCCGGCCAAGATCGAGATGGACGTGGTCTGCTCGCTGACCCGCGAGCAGGCCTCGCTCTACCAGGGTGTCGTCGCCGACATGATGGCGCGCATCGAGTCCACCGACGGCATCGAGCGACGTGGGCTGGTGCTCGCGACCATGACGAAGCTCAAGCAGGTCTGCAACCACCCAGCGCAGTTCCTCAAGGATGGCAGCCATCTGGGCGGCCGTTCCGGCAAGCTCGCCCGCGTGGAGGAAACCTTGGAGGAGGTGCTCGCCGCGGGGGAGAAGGCCCTGTTGTTCACCCAGTACGCAGAGTTCGGAGACATGTTGCGTGCGCATCTCGCCGCGCGCTTCGGGTGCGAGGTCGCCTACCTGTACGGCGGTCAGAGCAAGGCGCAGCGCGACGAGCTTGTCGCCCGCTTCCAGAACCCTGACGAGAACGGCCCGTCGCTGTTCGTGCTCTCGCTGAAGGCAGGAGGGACCGGGCTCACCCTGACCGCCGCCAACCATGTGATCCACGTCGACCGTTGGTGGAACCCGGCCGTTGAGGATCAGGCAACCGACCGGGCCTTCCGGATAGGGCAGACCCGCTCCGTCCAAGTCCGCAAGCTCGTCTGCGCCGGCACGCTCGAGGAGAAGATCGCCCTGATGATCCAGGACAAGCGCGGGCTGGCGGCCAGCGTCGTGGGCACCGGCGAGGGCTGGCTGACGGAGCTGTCCACGTCCGCGTTGCGCGAGCTGTTCACCCTCGAGGCCGGGTCGGTGGTGGAGTGAGCAAGTCCTGGTCGTCAGGGTTCCCGCCGCCGTCGAAGCCGCGTGCGGTCGAGGGCGGTCTGGTGGCGCGGAGCGCCCGCGGCGCCATCGGGGAGCAGTGGTGGTCGCAGCGTTTCCTTGAAGTCCTTGAGTCCTTCGCACTGGGCTCCCGCCTGACGCGAGGGAAGAACTACGCCCGCCGCGGCCAGGTGCTGTCGCTGTCGGTAGCTCCCGGAATGGTCACCGCTTCGGTGCAGGGCTCGCGCAAGACGCCGTACAAGGTGACCATCGCACTGCCAGCCTTTGGTGAGCTGGTGTGGGCGAAGGTCGAGATCTCCCTCGCGGAGCAGGCGATCCACAGCGCGAGACTGCTTGCGGGCGAGATGCCGCACGACCTCGAGGCGCTGTTCGCCGCTGCTGGCGCGCCGCTGTTTCCCGAACGGGCCAACGACCTCGCGCAGAGCTGCTCGTGCCCGGACTGGGAAGTGCCCTGCAAGCACCTGGCCGCGACGTTCTACCTGCTCGCCGAGCACTTTGACGAGGACCCTTTCGCGATCCTGCTGTGGCGTGGACGGACGCGAGACTCGCTGCTGAGCCGACTCAGGGAGCTGCGCGGCGCCGACCCGCTGGTGACGCCGACACGGCTCGAAGCGGCGCCCAACGGGCCCCGGGTGGGGGCGATGATGGCGCTGACCGATCTGGCTCTGGGTGACGGTGGCTTCTGGACCTCACTGCCATTCCCGGCCCCGCCCGTCCACCCGGACTTGCCGGTGGACTTGCTGCTTCGACAGCTCCCGGAGCCAGGAGCGGCCCTGGGTGGCCGTGAGCTGCTTGCCTACCTCGACCCGCTCTACCAGCGGTTTGCTGGCGATGTGCCGGCCGACATTTCCTGACGATGCCAGCCAGGTACCAGGCGGTGGTGCCCGCCTGCGTGTGTGACTATCAGTGATCAAGCGATCACTCTGGGTGCCCCCGGCAGGATTCGAACCTGCGCTTCTACCTCCGGAGGGTAGCGCTCTATCCCCTGAGCTACGGGGGCCAGGGCAGTCCCGGAGGCTACCAGCCGGGCACCCCACCGGTAGGGGGCACGAACGCCCCCCGACGACACGTCCTTGCCATTACCCTCCCGCCATGACCAGCAGTCTGGGGCGCGTCCTCGTCGTCGACGACGACGACGTCATCCGACAGCTGATCACGGTCAACCTCGAGCTCGAGGGGTTCGACGTCGCGACCGCCGTCGACGGCCAGGACTGCCTCGACGTCGTCAAGGACGTGGCACCGATGGTGATCACCCTCGACATCATGATGCCGCGCATGGATGGCTGGGAGGCCGCCAAGTTGCTGCGCGCGGACCCGGAGACGGCCGGGATCAAGGTGGTCCTGCTCTCGGCACGGGCGCAGGAGGCCGACCTGGAGCGGGGTAACCGGATCGGGGTCGACGCCTACCTCACGAAACCGTTTGACCCTGACGAGCTGATCTCGACGGTCCGGCGGCTCGCGGGACTTCCCCCGGCGGTCTGAGGGCGGTCAGCTGTGTGACGCGGCGGGCGTCGGCTGCGCTCCGCCCGGCCGGGTGGTCAGCGGCGCTGGCGCGACCGTCGGCGGCAGGGTCGGAGTCACGGCCGTCTGGTCCTGCGGCACGTTGCCGGTCACGGTCACCCCCCCGCGGCAGGAGTTGGTCTGTTCCGGGGCTTGCGGTCCGTGCGTGTAGAGGCTCAGGAACTTGGCGATCTTCGGGTCCGTCACCGAGGACGCGAAGTACTGCCGGCCCCACGCCTGGAGGCTCACCGCGCTCTTGAGCCCGGGGAAGGGGCTGAGCATCCGGAAGGGGTCGTCCTTGACTTCCGTCACGAGGGTCTGCACCTGGGCCGCCGGCAGGTCCGGTCGGTAGGTGACCCAGACGGCGCCGTGCTCCAGGGAGTGGACCGCGTGCTCATTGGGGATCGGCAGGCTGTACACCTGGCAGGACTCCCACTGGCCGTTGTGGTTGCCCCCGTCGGGCGGCAGCTTGGAGTAGTTGATGTGGCCGGGCCGGTGCTGCCGGGACAGCCCGTCGTCCTTGATCAGTCCGCTGCCGAACGAGGCGTCGGCGGTCTTGAGCGGCGTTTTGTACCCGGCCCCCTGATGGGTCGCGGCGTAGGCCAGGATTCCGCCCAGCAGCAGGCCGAGGACGGTCCAACCGGCGACCAGGCCGACGGGGAACGGCTTCTTGACCGGTGCCGCCTTCGCGCGGCGGGCCGGGCTGCCGGAGGGCCGCTGTGCCATGGGGTGGGGCTTCCGTTCTGGTCAGGGAGGGCGGGCCGAGTCCGGCACGCGAGCCCGGAGTCTAGATCCAGGGCAGGCGATAACCTCGGGAGGTGACCCCCACCGAGCTCGGCGAGGCTGTCCGCGCGGCCGTGGCCGCCGCGGTGGCGGCGGGCGAGCTCGCGGTCCCGGTTCCCCAGACGGTGCCGGTCGAGCGGCCGAAGGTCAAGGAGCACGGTGACTACGCCACGAGCGTGGCCCTGCAGCTCGCCAAGCCCGCCGGCCGTCCCCCGCGCGAGGTCGCGGAGCTCCTCGCGGAACGGCTGCGGACCGCCGATGGGGTCGCGAGCGTCGACGTCGCAGGCCCGGGCTTCCTCAACATCCGGCTGGCCGAGGCCGCGCTGGGCCGCATCGCCGCCGATGTCGTTGCCGCGGGTAGTGCCTACGGTCGGAACGAGACCGCCGCCGGCCACAACATCAACCTCGAGTTCGTCTCGGCCAACCCGACGGGGCCGCTGCACATCGGCGGCGTGCGGTGGGCGGCGGTCGGCGACGCGCTTGCCAGGCTGCTGCAGGCCAGCGGGGCGAAGGTCACCCGGGAGTACTACTTCAACGACCACGGCGCCCAGATCGACCGGTTCGCGCGCTCCCTGCTCGCCGCGGCGACGGGAGAGCCGGCCCCTGAGGACGGCTACGGCGGCGACTACATCGCCGAGATCGCCCAGGCGGTGCTCACCGACGTCCCGGATGCGCTGGATCAGCCCGACCCGCAGGAAGTATTCCGGCGCGAGGGCGTCACGCGCATGTTCGCCGAGGTCAAGCAGTCGCTGCACGACTTCGGCGTGGACTTCGACGTCTACTCCCACGAGAACTCGCTCTACGAGTCCGGCGCCGTCGAGCGGGCCGTCGCTCGGCTGCGGGCCATGGGCCACCTCTACGAGCGTGACGGCGCCCTCTGGCTGCGCTCAACGGACTTCGGTGACGACAAGGACCGCGTCGTCATCAAGAGCGACGGTGACGCCGCCTACATCGCGGGAGACCTCGCCTACTACCTCGACAAGCGCGAGCGCGGCTTCGACCGGGTCGTGATCATGCTCGGGGCGGACCACCACGGCTACATCGGCCGGATGATGGCGATGTGCGCCGCCTTCGGCGACGTCCCCGGGACCAACCTCGAGATCTTCATCGGCCAACTCGTCAACCTGCTGCGCGACGGAGAACCGCTGCGCATGAGCAAGCGGGCCGGCACGGTCATCACACTCGACGACCTCGTCGAGGCCGTCGGTGTCGATGCCGCCCGCTACGCACTCGCCCGGTCCAGCGCGGACAGCGTCCTCGACATCGACCTCGATCTGTGGTCGCGGCGCACCAGCGAGAACCCCGTCTACTACGTCCAGTACGCGGCCACGCGTGCTGCGTCGGTCCTGCGTAACGCCGCCGAGCTCGGCATCCCCGAGCCGGCCGCGGGAGACCAGGTCGACCTTTCTCTGCTCGGTCATGAGCGCGAGACCGAGCTGCTGCTCGCCCTCGCCGAATTCCCCAGGGTCGTGGCAACAGCTGCCGAGCTGCGCGAGCCGCACCGGGTCGCCCGCTACCTCGAGGAGAAGGTCGCGAAGTCGGCGCAGCGCTTCTTCGACGAATGCCGGGTATTGCCCAGGGGGGACGAGCCGGTGAGCGAGGTCGCGGCCCCGCGGCTGCTGCTGTGGCGGGCCACCCGCATCGTCCTGGAGAACGGGCTCGCCCTGCTCGGCGTCAGCGCCCCGGAGCGGATGTGAGC
>JALYIZ010000017.1 GCA_030775505.1 Actinomycetota bacterium
CGCGGGAGCAGTTCGGGCGACCGCTCGCGACCTTCCAGGCCGTCAGCCAGCAGCTCGGCGACGCGTACTGCGACGTCCAGGCGATGCGGGCCACGCTGTGGCAGGCCGTGTGGCAACTGGACCGCGGGCCCGAAACGCAGGCCAGGCGCGCGGTCGATGTCGCCACCTGGTGGGCCTGCGACGCGGGCGCCCGCGTGCAGAACGCCGTGCAGCATCTGCACGGGGGCATCGGCGCGGACACCACCTACCCGGTCCACCGGCGCCTGTTGTGGAGCATGCGGATCGATGCCCTCCTCGGCGGCCCGAGCAGGCAGCTGCGCCGGCTCGCACCAGCCCTTCCCTGACAGGTACTTGCGTACCGAATGCATCTTTGCGAGACTTCCCCGGTGAACGCGGACCCACTCGGGCAGCTGGCCAAGGCCCTCAACGACCTCTACCGCCTGTCCGGTTCGGCGCGTTTCCATGAGCGGACGGTCGCCGCGACCGGTGTGTCGGTCAGCCGGAGCGGCCTGCGCTTTCTCTCACTGGTCAACGACGCGGGTCCGGTCTCCGCAACCAGGCTGGCTGAGGGGCTCGACCTGAGCCAGCCGACGGCCAGCAGGGTGCTGCAGCAGCTGGAGGCCGACGGTCTGGTGTCGCGTCACGCCTCTACAAGCGACGGGCGGGTGTCGCACTACCTCGCCACCCGCAAGGGTCGTCGGGCGTTGGAGCGCGTGCACGCTTATCACGTGAGCCAGCTCGAGGCCGCTCTCGACGACCTTGATTCGGGGTCCCGCTCGGCTCTGGCCCATGCCGTCACAGAGCTGGTCGGGCGGTTGCATCGCGAGGATGCCTCGCAGGCGCTGCGAACGGCATGACCGGTCCGAAGACAGGGAGTCCCCATGACTGCGGTTGATGATGTCCGGCTGATCGAGGCGGGTGCCCCGCCAGCCCGCTTCGCCCGGGGCTGGCACTGCCTCGGCCTCGCGTCGTCTTTCGCGGACGGTATGCCGCACGCGGTCCACGCGTTCGGCGGCAAGCTCGTGGTGTGGCAGGGCGCCGACGGCGAGCTGCACGCGCTCGACGCGTACTGCCGCCACATGGGTGGCGACCTGACGATGGGGACGGTGGAGGGCGATGTCGTCGCCTGCCCCTTCCACGGCTGGCGTTGGGGGGGCGACGGGAAGTGTGCGGAGATCCCGTACGCGCGTCGCGTGCCACCGAGGGCGCGCACGAAGGCATGGCCCGTCATGGTGCGCAACGGCCAGCTTTTCGTCTGGAACGACCCGGAGGGCTCGGCGCCGCCGGACAACGTCACGATCCCTGATATCGAGGGTTACGCGAGCGGTGAATGGACCGACTGGACGTGGGACAGCATCCCCGTCGAGGGGTCCCACTGCCGGGAGATCGTCGACAACATGGTCGACATGGCCCACTTCTACTACATCCACAAGGGCCTGCCGACCTACTTCAAGAACGTCTTCGAAGGTCACGTCTGCACGCAGTACTACGCCGGCACGTCGCCCGAGCACGCCGCGACGGGTGCGCTCATCGAGGTAGGCCGGTTTGAGGGGCAGAGCACCAAGTCGGAGGCCACCTACTGGGGACCCTCCTACCTCCTCGACAAGCTCTGGGACACCTACGGCGACACGACCATCGAGTCGGTGCTGATCACCTGCCACTACCCGGTCACCCCCACCAGTTTCGTGCTGATGTACGGGATGATCGTGAAGAAGCTGCCGGGGCTCGACGACGAGGCCAACGCGAAGGTCGCCCGCAAGATGACGCGACTCATCGGACAGGGCTTCCTCGAAGACGTCAAGATCTGGCAGCACAAGACCCGCATCGAAAATCCCCTGCTCTGTGAAGAGGACGGTCCCGTCTACCAACTGCGGCGGTGGTACGAGCAGTTCTACGTCGACGTCGCGGACATCGCGCCGGAGATGGTGGACCGCTTCGAGTTCGAGCTCGACACGACCCGCGCCGTGGAGGCCTGGCAACGCCAGCTCGTCGCGGCCAGGCAGGCCGCGGAGTAGCGCGCGTGGACGACCGCCGGTCCAGCCCCTCCGCAGAGGTCACCTGCCGACGCTGTGCGACCACCGTCCTGGTCGCCAAGTTCAGCCTCGCCCAGACCAGCATCCAGTGGCGCGGGGACGCCGGCGCCACCTGCGCCGAGCTCGCGCGGCGGCGGGCAGCCGGCCAGGACACCGCCCTCGTTCCGGCGTGCGAGTCGTTGCGCGAGTCGATCGACGAGGCGGTCCGCGAGGGGCTCGTCGAGGTGCCTGTGCCGTGACCGACCACGCACCGAGGCGGCTGCGGGTGAAGGAGGTCATCGCCGAAACCCACGACGCCCGCTCGCTGGTCTTCGAGGGGCCGCCACTCGACTATCGCCCCGGCCAGTTCCTCACGCTGCGCATCCCGAGTGATCTCGAGCCGACCGCCCGGTGTTATTCGCTGTCCAGCTCGCCGCACGTCGACGAGCTGCTGAAGGTCACCGTCAAACGCACCACGGGGGGCTACGGCTCCAACTGGGTCTGCGACACCGTGGTGGCCGGCACCGAGCTTGAGGTCCTTCCTCCCGCCGGGCACTTCAGCCCGCGCGACCTCGATACGGACCTGCTGCTCTGTGCGGGGGGCAGCGGCATCACCCCGATCGTCTCGATCATCAAGAGCGCCCTGCAGGTGGGGAGACGCAGGATCGTGGTCCTCTACGCCAACCGGGACGAGTCCTCGGTGATCTTCGCCGACGAGCTGGCAGCCCTGTCCGCATCGCACTCCGACCGGCTCGTCGTGCTGCACTGGCTGGAGTCGGTCCAGGGGCTTCCGTCGGTGGTTCAGCTGCGGGAGTTGCTCCGTCCCTACGCGGACTTCTCCGCCTATCTGTGCGGCCCGGCGCCCTACATGGCAGCGGTCGAGAGGGCGCTCGCCGAACTGGCCGTGCCACGAGACCGGATCCACGTCGAGCGCTTCCAGTCTCTCGCCAGTGCCCCCTGGGATGCCCCCGTCGACATCGTCGAGGACGGCGGTCCGACGGCGACAGTGCACGTCGACCTGGATGGCACAACGACCCAGCTGGCCTGGCCGCGATCGACCCGGCTGCTGGACCTCCTGCTGGCCAAGGGCCTGGACGCGCCGTACTCCTGCCGGCAGGGCAACTGCAGCGCCTGCGCCTGCAAACTTGTCTCGGGGGAGGTCACCATGGTGGCCAACTCCGTGCTGGAGCAGGAGGACCTCGACGAGGGCTGGGTGCTGGCCTGCCAGTCGCTGCCGGTCAGCGACGTGGTGTCGGTCAGCTACGACTGAGAATGCTGCCCCTGCGAACCGGGTTGTTCAGGTGCAGCCCGGATCGCCCACCCGGTAGCGGCGGGTGTCGGTCGCATCCACGCTCGCCGCTATTCCGTCTGGGGATGTCCGGCCGGCGGCGGGTACGTCGTTCGCCGCGGCGAGCCAGGTGCGCGCGAAGACGTCAACCCGGCGGCCGAAAAGCGGAAGCTCGCGGTCGAGCGACGCGCTGATCGCGACCACATGTGCGCTGACGCCGCCTTGGATCGACTTCTGACCTTGCCAGGATTGAAGGCTGGCCCCGAGTCCGGAGTCGGCAACCTGGGCGTTCGAGACGAGTTCGAAAAGGCTCGCCCCGTTCCCCAGTGTTGCCCTGAGAACGTAAGTGGCTTCACCCGTGGCGAGATACACCTCGTACCTGCGCGAGATGCCCGGGTCGTTGTTCACCGGACGCCCCACCACACTGATCGACGCGGTCAGCGTCTTATGGCGGGTCGAGACGTTGACCACGGTGATGTCGGAGGCGTCGTCCTGAATCGGGACGCCCATCACCCCCGGGTCCCCCGCCGGGTCGGTCAGAAACGGACAGGACGGCATCGCCTTCGCACCATGCGCCGTCGACATCACCAGCGCCAGCGCGACGAGACCTATCGCACGACGTGACATCCGATGTCCCCCCATTGTCGGACGCTTCACAAGGCCATCGCGGGCAAGGTTCGCACAGCCGTCACCGGATGTGCCGATCTGCGAGGAGTTCGGGCAGGTCCTGGAGCCCAGCAGCGCGGAACCGCACCATACTTCGACGCCGGCGTCCCGACGGTCACGCATCGAGGCCGACGAGCGCGGCGCTGTCCGCCCACAGGCGCGCGGCCATCGCCCGGTCGGTGGCCCGGGGAAGCGGCTGCTTCTCCCGGCCGTCGGCGAAGTAACGCCCCGTCACCGCGCCGCCGACGGGCTCGCTGGCCAGCAGCACCGATGTCTGCGCACCACGCTCAGGACTGCGGATGAACGGCCGGGCCAGCTTGAGGAACAGCGCACCGAGCGCGTTGTCCCGGGCTAGCGACGTGGAGACAAAGCCCGGGTGCAGGCAGTTGACGGTCACGCCGGTGCCGGCCAGCCGGTCGGCGAGCGAAACAGTGAACAGCATGTTGGCGAGCTTGCTGCGGCCGTACACCTTCATCGGCTTGAACGCCCCCGTGCTCATCCAGTCGTCGGGCGTGAGCTCCCCGAACGTGTAGGCATCGCTGGCAACCATGACGACTCGCGAGGGGGCTGAGGCCACCAGGCGGTCGAGCAGCAGGCGCGTGAGCAGGTAGGGGGCGAGGTGGTTGACCGCGAACATCTTCTCGTAGCCATCGACCGTCTCGCTGCGGTGCTGCAGGACCAGGCCTGCGTTGTTGACGAGCACATCGATGCGGGGCAGGTCCTCGAGCAGTGACGCAGCCAGCCTGCGGACCTGCGCCAGGTCGGCGAAGTCAGCCTGGTAGGTGCGCACGTCCGGTGAACCGGCGTCCCGACAGTGCTGGCCTACGTCAACCAGCCGGGACCTGTCCCGACCGGTCAGGGCCAGGCCGGCACCTCGCCGGGCGAGACCCAACGCTGTGGCAGTTCCGATACCAGCGCTGGCCCCCGTGACGATGCAGGTCCGGCCGGCCAATGGTGAGGTCACCACCGATCCCTGGGCTCTGCCGGCACAAAGGTGGCCCACGGCGATCCGGTCAACGCCGGCACGCCGCCGGGGCCAGGTCGATGCCGGCGGAGCCTGAGCACGCCCCCAGAGTCAACCGTCACCTGGTCCTGCCGCACGTCCCACCGCCCTTTCCTCCACCGACGACTCAGCATGGCAGGGGGGCTCTGACAGGCTGCCGACATGGCCCGCCCTGCCCCGCCCGCCTGGCGCATCTGGACCGCCTTGGGGCTGGTCTACGTGCTCTGGGGGTCGACCTACCTCGCCATCCGCTACGTCGTCGCGACGGTCCCCCCGTTGGCCGGCGCCGCGATCCGGTTCCTGGTGGCAGCGGCGCTTCTCGCCGGCTATCTCGCCCTCCGCCGTGGCCGACGCGCCTTCGCAGTCCGGCGACGGCAGCTGGTGTCGGCGGCTGGAGTCGGGGTGCTCCTGCTGCTCGCGGGCAACGGCGGCGTGACGATCGCCGAGCAGCACCACCTGCCCTCCGGCATGGCTGCGCTCCTGGTCGCCGGGGTCCCGCTCTACGTCGTGCTGCTCCGCTGGTCCGCGCGAGACCGGCCCAGCCGCAGCACCCTGATCGGCGTCGCGATCGGCTTCCTGGGTCTCGCCGTCCTCCTTCTCCCCGGGGCCCGGCCGTCGGGGATCCCCCTCGGACCGGCCGTGCTCGTCCTGTGCTCGAGCTCGCTGTGGGCCGTCGGCTCCTTCGTCGCGACGCGGGTCGACCTGCCAGCCGACCCGCTGTGGAGCACCTCCCTGCAGATGCTGGGCGGGGGAGCCGCCCTCGCCGTCGCGTCAGCCGTGGCCGGTGAGCGGCTCCACCCGGCGGCGGTCAGTCGCTCGTCGCTGCTCGCGGTGGGCTATCTCGTCGTCTTCGGTTCGATCGTCGCGTTCACGTCGTACTCCTGGCTCCTGCAGGTGGCACCGGTATCCAAGGTGGCCACGTACGCCTACGTGAACCCGGTGGTGGCGGTACTGCTCGGCGCCGTTGTCGTGGGGGAGCACGTCACCGCCCTCCAGCTGGTCGGCGGAGGGGTGACCGTGGTCGCCGTGGCGGTCGTCGTCTCCGGGGAGGGCCGCCGTCAGGTCGCGGGGCCCATCGACGCCCCGCTCGCGGTCACGGGTCAGGGTCCGGAGGAGCGGCAGGCGCGGGACCTCAGCTCCAGCACGTAGTCGTCGGGGGCACCCGCGGTCTCGGCCGCTGCGGCGAGCACCCCCAGGTAGCGGGCCGAGGGGAGACCGCCCTCATAGCCGTCCAGGACGTACACCCAGGCGAGCTGCTCGCCCTCGAGCGTCTGCACGCGCACCCGGATCTTCCGGTAGAGCCCGTTGTCGGCGCCTTCCCAGGCGTCGAGGTTGCGCGCATCCGCGTCGGTGAGGTCGTACAGCCCGACGAAGACGTGCTCTCCCGGCGACTCCACCAGCGTCGCCAGCGCGCCCTCCCAGCCGAGGTCCTCCCCGCCGAAGGTCAGGCGCCAGCCCTCGAGCCAGCCGGTGCCGCAGCCCGGCGAGTGCGGGCAACGCTCGAGCATCTGGGCCGGGTCGAGGTTGCTGCCGTAGGCGGCGTAGATCGCCATGACGGGCAACAGTAGTGGCGGGATGCGGAAGACTGCCCGGGTGAGCAGCATCGTCATCGTCGGAGGTGGGCCGGCCGGGTACGAGGCTGCGCTGGTAGCAGTCGAGCTGGGGGCGCACGTGACGCTCGTCGAGCGGGACGGCGTGGGCGGCCAGTGCGTCCTGGCCGACTGCGTCCCGTCGAAGACCTTCATCGCCACGAGCGAGGCCATGACTTCGCTCCGGCACGCGGACCAGGTCGGCGTCCACGGCTCGGACTTCGTCCGCGTCTCCGTCCCTGAGGTCAACGCAAGGGTGCGGGCCCTGGCACTGGCCCAGTCGGGGGACATCACCCGTCGACTCGCCCGCGAGGGCGTGCGGGTACTGCTCGGCTCCGCCCGGCTGGCGGGCGGGGGGCGTGTGGTGGTCACGGGACACGACGGCGAGTCCGAGGTCGTCGGCGACGCCATCCTGATCGCCACCGGTGCTCACCCCCGGACCGTTCCCGGTGCGCTGCCCGATGGCGAGCGGATCCTCGACTGGCGGCAGCTGTACGACCTGGACGAGCTCCCCGAGCACCTCATCGTTGTCGGGTCCGGCGTGACCGGCGCAGAGTTCGCCGGGGGTTACCTGGCGATGGGGGCGGCGGTGACCCTGGTCTCCAGCCGCCAGAGGGTGCTTCCCGGCGAGGACAGTGACGCCGCGGAGCTGCTGCAAACGGTGTTCGCGCGTCGCGGCATGAGCATCGTGCGAGGGCGGGCGGCATCGGTCCAACGCACCGGGTCAGGCGTCGTCGTTCAGCTCACCGACGGGACGGCGGTCGAGGGCAGCCACTGCCTGATGACGGTGGGATCGGTGCCCAACACCGACGGTCTGGGGCTCGCCGAGGCGGGCGTCGCGGTGGACGCGGCCGGCTTCATCACGGTCGACCGGGTCTCGCGAACGACGGCCGCGGGGGTCTACGCGGCCGGTGACTGCACGGGTGTTCTGATGCTGGCATCTGTGGCCGCGATGCAGGGGCGGATCGCGATGTGGCACGTGCTCGGCGAGGCGGTGATGCCGCTGCGGCTGGGCACCGTGGCGGCGAATGTCTTCACCGATCCTGAGGTCGCCTCCGTCGGAGTCACGCAGAAGCAGGTCGAGTCGGGCCAGGTGGCGGCCAAGGCCCTGACCTTGCCGCTCGCGACGAACGCCCGGGCGAAGATGCAGGGCATCACCGACGGGTTCGTGAAGCTGTTCTGCCGGCCGGGGAGCGGAACGGTGCTGGGTGGGGTGGTCGTCGCGCCGCGTGCCAGCGAGCTGATCCTGCCGGTGTCGCTGGCCGTCCAGCACGGTCTCACCGTCGACCAGCTCGCGCACACGTTCGCGATCTACCCGTCGCTGTCGGGCTCGCTCACCGAGGCGGCCCGGCAGCTGATGCTGCACGGTGAGGTCTGACGTCAGTCCTTGATCTCGCAGAGAGTGGCGCCACTGCTCACCACGTCCCCGACGGCGGCCCCCAGGCCAGTGACGGTTCCGGCCTTGTGTGCATTGAGCGGTTGCTCCATCTTCATCGCCTCGAGCACGACGACGAGGTCGCCAGCGGCTACGGTCGCACCCTCCTCCACGGCGACCTTGACGATGGTGCCCTGCATCGGCGAGGTCAGCGCGTCGCCGGAGACCTCGTTGCCCGATTTCTTGCCTGCCGAACGGCGCGGCGCAGTCTTCGCCGGACCCGGCGCGGACGCGCCCGCGCCCAGACCGCCGGGCAGGGTGACCTCGATCCGCCGGCCGCCCACCTCGACCACGACGGTCTCCCGAGACGGCGCCGGCTCCGCGCCGTCGCCCACGGCACCGGCGAAGGGCGCGAGGTCGTTGTCGAACTCGGTCTCGATCCACCGGTTGTGCACGGCGAAGGGCTCCGCAGTAAAGGCGGGATCCCGCACGACCTTCCGGTGGAAGGGCAGCAGCGTCGCCATCCCCTCGACCTGCATCTCGTCGAGGGCCCGCGCGGAGCGCTCCAGCGCCTCGGTGCGGGTGGCGCCCGTCACGATGAGCTTGGCCAGCAGCGAGTCGAACGCCCCGCCGATCACCGATCCCGACTCGATCCCGGTGTCCACCCGCACGCCCGGTCCCATCGGCGCGACGAACCGGGTGACCGTCCCCGGCGCTGGCAGGAAGCCGCGCCCCGGGTCCTCCCCGTTGATCCGGAACTCGAACGAGTGCCCGCGCGGAGCCGGGTCGTCGAACGTCAGTGGCAGCCCCTCGGCGATCCGGAACTGCTCCCGGACCAGGTCGACCCCGGCGACCTCCTCGGTCACGGGGTGCTCCACCTGCAGCCGGGTGTTGACCTCGAGGAACGAGATCAGCCCGTCCTGCGCGACGAGGAACTCGCAGGTGCCGGCGCCGACGTAGCCCGCCGCCCGGATGATCTTCTTCGACGCGTCGTAGAGCTGCGCCAACTGGTCGTCGCTGAGGAACGGGGCCGGCGCCTCCTCGACCACCTTCTGGTAGCGGCGCTGCAACGAGCAGTCCCGCGTACCGACGACGACGACCTTTCCGTGGGCGTCGGCGAGGATCTGGGTCTCGACGTGACGCGGGCGGTCGAGGTAGCGCTCGACGAAGCACTCCCCGCGGCCGAACGCAGCCACCGCCTCGCGGACAGCGGACTCGAACAGCTCCGGAATCTCCTCCTCGGTGCGAGCGATCTTCAAGCCGCGACCGCCTCCACCGAAGGCAGCCTTGATGGCGACAGGCAGGCCATATTCCTTGACGAACGCCACCACTTCGTCGACCCCTTTGACCGGGTCGGCCGTTCCGGGCGCGAGCGGGGCGCCGATCTCGAGGGCGATGTGGCGCGCGGTCGTCTTGTCGCCGAGCGCGGCGATGGCCGCCGGGGAGGGCCCGATCCAGGTCACCCCCGCGTCGATGACGGCTTGCGCGAACTCGGCGTTCTCCGAGAGGAAGCCATAGCCCGGGTGGACGGCGTCGGCACCCGAGTCCTTGACGGCGGACATGACTTTGTCGATCCTTAGGTAGGAGTCGCCCGGAGTGGCGCCACCCAGAGCGAAGGCCTCATCGGCGACGCGGACGTGCAGCGCATCGAGGTCGGGCTCGGCGTACACGGCCACCGACAGCAGGCCGGCGTCGCGGCAGGCGCGGGCCACCCGGACGGCGATCTCGCCGCGGTTGGCGATGAGGACCTTGCGCACGCTGGGACTCCTCGTGTTCTCAGGTAGACGGTGAGCGGTCAGCGGCGCCGGGCCGAGGCCCGCCATCCGCCGGGGCCGTGTGGCAGGGGACGGCGGAGGAACAAGCTGCGATCAGCCCACTGGGACGGCTCGGGCTGGCCGGCGACCTCGGTGCCGACGGAGGCTCGCGCGGAGAGCACGGCCACGACGGCGGCAAGGTCGTGGTCGGAGGGGTGTCCCCGCACCACCGTGAGCTCGACGGCGGTCACAGGGGGATGTTCCCGTGCTTCTTGGGGGGCAGGGTCTCGCGCTTGTTGCGCAGCAACCGGAGCGCCTTGGCGATCTCGCGGCGGGTCGACGAGGGCTCGATGACGGCGTCGACGTAGCCGCGCTCCGCGGCGATGTAGGGCGTGGCGAACGTGTCCTCGTACTCGGTGATGAATGCGGCGCGCGTGGACTCGGGATCCTCGGACGCGGCGATGGCCTTGCGCTGGATGATGTTGACGGCACCCTGGGCACCCATGACGGCCACCTGCGCGGTGGGCCACGCGAGCTCGATGTCGGAGCGAAGGTGCTTGGAGCCCATGACGACGTACGCACCGCCATAGGCCTTACGGGTGATGACTGTCACCTTCGGGACCGTTGCCTCGGCATACGCGTAGATGAGCTTCGCTCCCCGCCGGATGATGCCGGCGTGCTCCTGGCCGACACCGGGGAGGAAGCCGGGGACATCGACGAACGTGATCACCGGGATGTTGAACGCGTCGCACGTCCGGACGAAACGGGACGCCTTCTCCGAGGCGTCGATGTCGAGGCAGCCGGCGAAATGCATCGGGTTGTTGCCGACGAGCCCCACGCTGCGGCCTTCCACCCGGCCGAAGCCGCAGACGATGTTCTGCGCCCACAGGGCCTGCACCTCGAGGAAGTCGCCGTCGTCGACGACGTGCTCGATCACGCGATGCATGTCGTAGGGCGTGTTGTTGCTGTCAGGGATGAACGTGTCGAGTTCGAGGTCCGGCTCCTCGTTCAGGGCGTCGATCCCGTCGAAGACCGGCGGGTCCTCGAGGTTGTTGCTCGGCAGGTAGGACAGCAGGGCTTTGGCGAGCTCCAGGCAGTCGGTTTCGTCGTGGCTCATGAAATGGGCGACGCCGCTCTTGGAGTTGTGCGCGCGGGCCCCGCCGAGGTCCTCCATCTCGACGTCCTCGCCGGTCACCGTCTTGATCACATCGGGTCCGGTGATGAACATGTGCGAGCCGCCGTCGACCATAAGGGTGAAGTCGGTGATCGCCGGGCTGTAGACGGCGCCGCCTGCGCAGGAGCCGAGGATCAGTGACAACTGCGGCACGACCCCGGAGGCGATGACGTTGCGGTAGAAGATCTCGCCGTACAGCGCCAAGCCCATGATCCCTTCCTGGATCCGGGCGCCGCCCCCGTCGTTGAGCCCGACGACCGGACAGCCGGTCTTGAGGGCCAGGTCCATGACCTTGACGATCTTCTCGCCGTAGACCTCACCGAGACTGCCCCCGAAGACAGTCGCGTCCTGGCTGAAGATGCACACGGGTCGACCGTCGACGGTGCCGTAGCCGGTGATGACGCCGTCGCCGTAGGGCCGGTTCTTGGCCACCCCGAAGTCGGTGGCCCGGTGACGCGCCAAGGCGTCGGTCTCGACGAAGGAACCGTCGTCGAGGAAGGCCAGCACGCGCTCGCGCGCCGTCATCTTGCCCTTGGCGTGCTGTCGGTCCACGGCCGCCGACGACCCTGCGTGCTCCATCGCGTCGTTGCGCCGACGCAGCTCGGCGAGCTTGCCCGCGGTGGTGTGCACGTCGGGTACGTCGATGGCAGGCTCGGCGGTCACCCGCCGAAGGCTACCGGGGCCGTTCTGGCACCCTTCGGCCATGTACAGCGACATGACCCGCCCTCCGCTGCAGGCCGGCGCGCTCAGTCGTGCGCTGGGGCCACAGGGCTGGCGGGTCGAGGTGGTGCCTACCGCGACCTCGACCAACTCACTCGTCGCCGAGCGGGCGCGAGCGGGGGAGCCGGCGGGACTCGTCATCGTGGCGGAGCACCAGACCGCGGGGCGGGGCAGGCTCGACCGGGCCTGGGAGTCCCCGCCACGAGCCGGCCTCACCTTCTCGGTCCTGCTGCGCCCCGACAGCCCGGTGGCGCGGTGGCCGTGGCTGACGCTGCTGGCCGGCGTGGCCGTCGTGCGGCCGCTTCGTGAGCATGCGGGCGTGGACGCCCAGCTGAAGTGGCCCAACGACGTGCTCGTCGGGGAGCGCAAGGTGGCGGGAATGCTGGCGGAGGCGACCGGCCAGGGTGCCCTCGTTGTCGGGATCGGGCTCAACGTGTCGACGCGTAGGGACGAGCTACCCCACCTCGCGGCCACCTCCCTCGCCCTCGAAGGCGCCGAGGTCACCGAGCGGGACACGCTGCTACGCGCCATCCTGCGAGCCCTCAGCGACGTACTCGCGCACCCGGACGAGCTGCGCGACTCCTACCGGGCGCTGTGCGGCACGCTGGGGCGGGAGGTGCGGCTCGCCCTGCCCGACGGGGCCGAGGTCAGGGGCGTAGCCGAGCAGGTCGACGAGGAGGGCCGGCTGGTCGTCAGCGGAGTCGCGTACGGCGTGGGGGATGTCGTACACGTGACCCGCTAGGCCCGATGGGGGACACTCGCGATCATGGCCTTCTCCACCAAGTTGCTCGCCGAGGGCGAGCGCGTCGTGCTGGACCTCCACCCGCACTGGAAGACGCTCATCGCGCCCGTTGTCGTGCTGCTGGCTGTGGTCGGCGGGGGGTCATTCCTGCTCGCCTGGATGCCGGACGGGAGCTTCCACCAGATCGGCCAAGGGGCCGTGGCGGTGGTCTCCGCCGGGCTGCTCTGGGCCTACGTCCTCGTGCCCTTCCTGCGTTGGCGCACGACCCACTTCGTGGTGACCGACCGGCGGGTGCTGGTCAGGACCGGCATCATCGCCCGCACCGGCAGGGACGTGCCGCTGACCCGGATCAACGACATCACCTTCAGCCACACGATGGTCGAGCGATTTCTCGGCTGCGGCACCCTCGTCGTGGAATCGGCGGGCGAGCGCGGTCAGGTCGTGCTCAAGGAGGTGCCGGCGGTCGAAGCCGTCCAGCGCAGGCTCTACGAGCTGGTGGAAGCGACCGACCAGGCACGAGGCCGGTCGGATCCCCCTACGGGGACCGGACCGGCCTCGGGCGAATAGCTCAGGGTCAGCAGGGCTTGAACGCTGTGGTCGCGTCCGGAGCGGCCGCAAGGTCCCACGCCGGGACGGTCAAGACGCCGGTGTCGCTTCGGACATCGGCTCCAAGACCACTGAGCGAGAACTTGAACAGCTTCTGGTTGCTCGTGGCGAGGTCGGCCGGGGTGACGATCCAGGTGATCGTGCTGCCCGCGATCACGGCCGGGTTGGTGAGCGCGACCGTCTTGGTCGTGCTCAACCCCGTCGCGTCGACGCCGTTGGCGTAGCGGAGGGTGGTCTTTCCTCCGCTGTACTGAAGCCACCAGGTCCCGTCGGCGGTGGAACTTGTCAGCCGGTACAGCGTGTTCACGGCGGGGTTGGTCGCGTCTGGGGCGCCGGCGAGGGTCATCGTCGCGGTGAAGCCCGTGCAGGTGAAGGCGGGGGCCCCGCGGCGGACCTTCTTCGCAGTGGTCCCCGTCGAGGCATACGTGACGGACAGGATGTCCTTGCTGTCCTGCGATCCGACGGGCGTCACCACCGAGTCCGGGGGAGGAACGGGGCTGGCGGAACCCAGGCTCTGACCGTTGATCGCGTTGGCGTCGCCCTTGGGGTCGGTGTAGGTCAACGTCATACCACCGGCCTTCGCCGGGGCGGCAGCGTTGGCGGTCAGTGCCAGTCCGCCGGTGGCTGCCAGAGCAAGGGCCAGAGCGGGGCGGACAATTCGGGCGCGCATGGGACTCCTCAGGATCGGGCTGGGTGCCTGAGGATTCGGCGCCGGCGCGGGAGTTCCTGCCTCACCCCGTCCGGGGGTTGGGGACGACCTCGCCGTCGACGACCATCGCGGGGTCGAAGGGCGGCCAGTCGCCCGACGGGGCGCGAGCCGGCTCTCTCCGGCGAGCCTCCGCCTGCGCACCGGCGCGCTCCCCAGGGCCGCCAGCGTTGGTCCCGATGCAGGTGAGGACCGCGACGACTCCCGACGAGAGGCAGAGAACCGCGGCGATGGGTCCGCGGGGAAGGACGACCGCCGAGCAGATGAAGGCTGCGGCCGCGCCGCCCCGGAGCGAGTAGTAGATCTTCTCCCGCCGCTCCAGCGCCACCCTGACAACGGTACGCCCGACGCGACGCTGCGTCGCTCCGTCTGCCAGGCTCCACCCATGTCCGGCGACGAGCTCGAGACCGCACTGCTCGGCGCACCGTGCGAGCTCAGCAGGGAGGAGGTCAGCGAGCTCACCGGGGTTCCTGACGAGGTTGCCCACGCCGTCTGGGCCGCCATGGGACTGCCCGAGGTGCCTCCGGGCGAGCGGGCCTTCACCGTGAAGGACGTCCAGGCGCTGCGGACCGCCCTCGAGCTGGGCCGGTCGGGCCTGATCGACGAGGACAGCCTGCTCGTGCACGCGCGGGCCATGGGGCAGGCGCTGTCCCGTCTGGCCGAGACCCAGGTCGCGGTGGTGCGCGGTTACTCGGGCGAGGTCTCCCTCGACGAGGCGCGGGAGACCGCACTCGCGGTGGCCCCGGACGTCTTGCCCCGCCTCGAGGAGCTCGTGGTCTACATGTGGCGCCGCCAGTTCGCGGCCGCTGCCGCCCGGTCCTTCACAGAGACACGCCTCGACGGCCATCCGGTGCTCGCGGTCGGCTTCGTCGACCTGGTCGGCTACACCGTCTCGACCCGGCATTGGGCGGACACCGAGCTCGAGGCGCTGCTCGAACGCTTCGAGAGCACCCTGTCCCTGCGGGTCACGGCCCACGGCGGCCGGGTGGTGAAGACCCTGGGCGACGAGGTCCTGTTCGTGACCGACTCCGCCCACCAGGCAGCGGAGATCGCCCTGGAGACCGTGCAGGCCCACGCCGAGGACGCCGTGCTGCCCGACGTCCGGGCCGGGCTGGGGCTCGGTCCGGTGCTGACGCGGCTGGGGGACGTGTTCGGCCAGCCGGTCAATCTGGCCAGCCGGCTGACGAGGGAGGCGCGCCCCGCGAGCGTGCTGGTGGACGCCGCCATGGCGGCCGAGCTCGGGGGCGACCCGACCTTCGAGCTGACCCGCCTCAAACCGCGACCGGTGCGGGGGTACAGCAGCATTCGCCCCCATCTGCTTCGCCGGGCTAGCGTGCAGGCATGACGTCTTCGGCTCTCCTGGACCTGCCCCTCGAGACCCTGGCCGGTGAGCCGACCAGCCTGCGATCGGTCACCGGAGGCATGCCGGCCCTGATCGTCAACGTCGCCTCCCGCTGCGGGCTGACCCCGCAGTACACCGGCTTGGAGGAGCTTCAGCGCGAGTTCGGGCCGGCCGGGTTCACTGTCGTGGGCGTGCCGTGCAACCAGTTCAAGGGCCAGGAGCCAGGGTCCGCGGAGGAGATCGCCGAGTTCTGCTCCGCCACGTACGGCGTCAGCTTCCCGTTGCTGGCCAAGGCCGACGTCAACGGCGATGACCGGCACCCGCTCTACGCGGCCCTCACCGCGCATCCGGACGCCGACGGAGCCGCCGGAGACGTGCAGTGGAACTTCGAGAAGTTCCTGGTCTCTGCCGACGGTGACGTCGTGGCTCGGTTCCGACCCCTCGTCGACCCGGCGGATCCAGCCTTGCGGGACGCGGTCGCTGCACAGGTGAGCCGGGAGACGGAGCACTGACCGGCCGTCCGTCGCGCTGGCTCGAGCTCGACGGGGCCGTCAACGCGCGCGACGTCGGCGGCCTTCCGACAACCGAGGGTGGGTGGACGAGGGCGGGTGTCCTCTACCGGGCGGACAACCTGCAGGATCTGAGCGCAGCGGACGTGCACCTGCTGGTGGACGACCTCGGAGTGCGGACAGTCCTCGACCTGCGGACCGACGGGGAGGTGCACCTGGAAGGCCCGGGTCCCCTGTGGGCCGATGGGCGCGTGACGCACCACCACCTGACCCTCATCCCGCACGGCCTCCACGCCCGGCGTGACCTGGAGAGGAAACAGACGGCTGACGCGGAAGCTGCTGCCGATGCCGTGGACGTGGCGCGCGCCATCCCGGACGAGACGCCGAGCGGGCACGAGGACATGAGCGGGAACTACATCGGCTACCTCCAGGACGCCCCCACCAGCGTCGCGCGTGCCCTGACGCTGATCGCCGACAGCGCGAGCGGTGGCTGCATCGCGCACTGTGCCGCCGGCAAGGACCGCACCGGAGTCGTCGTGGCTCTGGCACTGCTGATCGTCGGTGTTCGACGGGACGCGGTGATCGACGACTATCTGCTGACCGGGGAGCGGATCGAAGCGATCCGGGACCGCCTCTCGGCCTCACCGACCTACTCGAGCGACATGGCACAGCGGACCGTGGACTCAATGCGGCCGCACGCCCGCAACATGCAGGGCTTCCTGGACCACCTCGACGAGGAGTTCCAGGGCCTCGCCGGACTGACGTCCTGGCTGGGCCTCACCGACGGCACGGTGGCCGCGCTACGGGCCCGGCTGCTCCACTAGCCTCAACGTGTGACGTCCGGGGGAAAGGACACCGTCCGCGGAGCCATGGGACTGCCCGTCGTAGGGATGGTCGGCGGCGGACAGCTGTCCCGGATGACGCACCAGGCGGCCATCGCACTCGGGCTCTCGTTGCGCGTGCTGGCTGACGCCGCACACGACAGTGCCGCCCTGGTGGCGAGCGGCGTCACGATCGGCGAGCACGCGTCGTTCGACAATCTGAGGTCTTTTGCCTTGGGGTGTGAGGTCGTCACGTTCGACCACGAACATGTCCCGTCGGCGCTCATTGCCGAGCTCGAGCGTGAGGGGTTCACGGTCCTGCCCGGCAGCGCCGCGCTGCTGCATGCGCAGGACAAGGGCGTGATGCGCGAACGACTCCGGGACATGGGCGTCCCCGTGCCGGCCTTCGCGCGGGTGGAGTCGGTGGGCGACATCACCGCGTTCGCGGACCGGCATGGGTGGCCGGTGGTCCTCAAGGCTGTGCGTGGCGGCTACGACGGACGCGGCGTCTGGGTCGTGGCCGACAGCGCGGCGGCGGGCGCTGTCGTCGACGCAGCGGGGGCGCTGCTGGTCGAGCAGCACGTGGCCCTGCGCCGCGAGCTCGCCGCCGTCGTGGCGCGGTCACCGTTCGGGCAGGCGGCCGCCTGGCCCGTCGTCGAGACGGTTCAGCGCGACGGCATCTGCGTCGAAGTCGTGGCCCCAGCGCCGGACCTGGCTGAGGACCGGGCTCTCGAGGCGCAGGGGCTCGCGCTGCGGCTCGCTGACGAGCTCGGCGTGGTCGGGGTGCTGGCGGTGGAACTGTTCGAGACCTCGGATGGTGCGTTGCTCGTCAACGAGCTCGCGATGCGACCGCACAACTCGGGGCACTGGACGATCGAGGGGGCCCGGACGTCTCAGTTCGAGCAGCACCTACGAGCCGTCCTGGACTACCCCCTCGGCGCGACGACCATGACGGCGCGCTGGGTGGTGATGGCAAATGTCCTGGGAGGCGACGAAGACCTCGGACCGAAGGGGCTCGACGAGCGGCTCCACCACCTGCTTGCTGCCGACCCCGCTCTCAAGGTGCACCTGTACGGCAAGGAGGTGCGGCCAGGTCGCAAGATCGGTCACGTGACCGCCCTGGGCGACGACCTTGAGGATGTCCGCCGCCGCGCCCGCGCCGGTGCCAGCCAGCTGAAGGACGGCAGATGAACCCCGATCCCGTGAGCCCAGAGCCCGCCCCCGTCGTCGGTGTCGTCATGGGGTCGGACTCGGACTGGTCGGTGATGGAGGCCGCAGCTGGTGCGCTGGCGGAGTTCGACATCCCCTACGACGTACGTGTGGTGTCAGCCCACCGCACTCCGCGGGACATGCTGGCCTACGGCGAGGGAGCCGCCGCCCGGGGGCTGAAAGTGGTCATCGCGGGGGCGGGGGGCGCGGCCCACCTACCTGGGATGCTTGCTTCGCTGACGCCCCTCCCGGTTATCGGGGTGCCGGTGCCGCTGGCACACCTGGACGGGATGGACTCACTGCTGTCGATCGTGCAGATGCCGGCCGGGGTGCCGGTCGCGACCGTGTCAATCGCGGGTGCGCGCAACGCCGGGCTGCTCGCGGTCCGCATCCTGGCTGCCGCCGACCCGGTCCTGCTCGAGCGGATGCGGCAGTTCCAGGAGGGGCTGGCCGCAGGAGCGCGCGGGAAGGACGCCGCGCT
>JALYIZ010000018.1 GCA_030775505.1 Actinomycetota bacterium
CGTCTGGGTCGGCGGGCAGGGCGGCTCGAGCAGGGGCGCTTCGTCGTCGAAGGCCCTCAGGCCGTCCGGGAGGCGCTCGCCGGTCCAGGGCTCGTGGAGCTCTTCGCGGTCCGTGACCGCCATCCGCAGCTCGAACACGCCGCCCGAGGCCGCGCCGTCCCCATCACGTACGTCACCGAGGCGGTGCTCGGCGCGATGGCGGACACCGTGACCCCGCAGGGGGTCCTCGGCGTGGCCGCCCTCCTGGCCATTCCGGCTGATCGCGCCCTGGCGGGCAACCCCCGACTGGTCGCCGTCCTCGACGCGGTCGCCGACCCAGGGAACGCCGGGACGGTCCTGCGCACGGCTGACGCCGCGGGAGCCGATGCGGTCCTGTTCACGGACGGCTCGGTCGACCCGCACAACGGCAAGTGCGTCCGGGCCAGCGCCGGCAGCCTGTTCCACCTTCCGGTCTCGTGCGGGACGTCGCTGTCGGAGGCACTGGTCGAGGTTCGCCGCTGCGGCCTGCAGGTGCTCGCGACGAGCGCTGCCGGCGACGTGGACCTCGACGACCTGGTCGACGAGGGCGCGCTGAGCGAGCCCACGGCGTGGCTGTTCGGACCCGAAGCGCAAGGGTTGAGCGACGTCGCGCTCGCCGAGGCGGACCGCCGCGTCCGAGTACCCCTGTACGGGCGGGCCGAGTCGCTCAACCTTGCGGCGGCGGCTGCGGTCTGCCTCTACGCGTCCGCCCGCGCGCTGCGGGCTGGTCAACGGGGGGCGCGCCCGTAGAGTGGTCACGCTGCCGGGGAGGTGCACCAGCACCGGAGGGAGGTGTCGGGGGTGACCGCGATCGACAAGACCGCCTTCGACGAGCTTCCCGACGGGATCCTGGTCGCTGACGACACCGGCCGCGTCGTGGTGCTCAATCCGGCGGCCGAGCGCATTCTCGGGCTTACGGCGGACTCCTCGATCGGCCTCGACTTCCGCGAAGCGGTGCCCCTCACCGACGAGCAAGGCCGCGACTGGTGGGCCTGCACGGACCCCTACAACGGGTTGCCCTCCCGCACCCGGCAGCCCGAGCGGGTCCTGCAGCTGCCGGACGGCCGCGACGTGCTGGTGACCGCCGGGTACGTCCGTGGCGAGGACCGTCGGCTGCTGAGGTTGGTCGTCTCCTTCCGGGACACGCACGCGCGCGAGCGCCTCGAACTCTCCCGCGGCAACCTCGTCTCCACCGTCGCGCACGAGCTGCGGTCGCCGCTGACCAGCGTCAAGGGGTTCACGGCGACCCTGCTGGCGAAGTGGGACCGCTTCAATGACGAGCAGAAGAAGTTGATGCTGACGACGGTGAACGCCGACGCCGACAGGGTGACGCGACTGATCACCGAGCTGCTCGACGTCAGCCGGATCGATGCCGGTCGCCTCGAGCTGCGACGACAGGTCGTCGACCTGCCGGCTCTGGTCGCCAAGGCCGTCGCCGGCCGGGTCGCGTCGGGCGAGCCCGAGGACCGGTTCGTGATCAGCGCCGCTCCCGGCCTCCCCGAGATCTGGGCAGATCCGGACAAGATGGACCAGGTTCTGAGCAACCTCGTCGAGAACGCCATCCGACACGGCGACGGAACCGTCACGATCACCATCGGCCCCTTCCTCGACGGCGTCGAGGTGACGGTCGCCGACGAGGGCGAAGGGATCGCGGACGCGGTGGCCTCGCGGGTCTTCACGCGGTTCTGGCGCGGCGGGAACCGTCGGGGTGGCACGGGACTGGGCCTCTACATCGTCAAGGGTCTGGTGGAGGCCCACGGCGGCCGCGTCGAGGTCGGGCGGGCACCCAGTGGTGGCGCTGCGTTCCGTTTCGAGCTCCCCGCGGGGACCCCCTCCTTTATCTAGGTCGTCCCGCGGCAGCGCCGGCCAGGCCGCCGATCAGCTACTCCTTGGAGCCACGTCGATGTCAGCACCGGACTACGACCCCAAGCAGGTCTCAGCCTTGGACGCCGCCCGCCTTGAGCAGGCCCTTGAGGGGGCCCGGGATGCTTTTTCGGCGGCGCGGTCCCTGGAGGAACTGGCCGGCGCCAGGACCGCACATCTCGGTGACCGGTCGCCGGTCGCGCTGGCCCGTCGCGAGATCGGCGTGCTCCCGCCGCAGGCGAAGGCCGACGCCGGCAAGCGCGTCAACGCCGTCTGGCAGGCCGTGGTCGCGGCCTTCGAGGAGCGCAAGGTCGCGCTGGAGGCCGAGCGTGACCAGCGGGTGCTCCACGAGGAAACCGAGGACGTGACGGTGCTGCCCGGCTCGGTGCTCACTGGCGCCCGCCATCCGCTCACGACCCTGCAGGAGCGGATCGCCGATGTCTTCGTCGCGATGGGTTGGGAGGTGGCGGAGGGTCCGGAGGTCGAGCACGAGTGGTTCAACTTCGATGCGTTGAACATGCCGCGGGACCACCCTGCCCGCGAGATGCAGGACACGCTCTGGCTCGCGCCCGAAGACGCCGGTGTGGTCCTGCGCACGCAGACGTCGCCAGTCCAGATCCGGACGCTGCTGGCGCGCGGCCTGCCGGTCTACGTGATCGCGCCCGGTCGGGTGTTCCGCAACGACGCCCTCGACGCGACGCACTCCCCGGTGTTCGGCCAGATCGAGGGCCTCTGCGTGGACAAGGGCATCACGATGGCGCACCTCCGGGGCACGCTCGCCGCGTACGCCGAGGCGATGTTCGGGCCAGGCCTGCGAAACCGGCTCCGCCCCTCCTACTTCCCCTTCACCGAACCCTCGGCCGAGCTCGATCTCGAGTGCTTCGCCTGCCGCGGAGCCAGTGTCCGGGGTGGCGAGCCCTGCCGCGTGTGCTCGAGCGAGGGCTGGATCGAGGTGGGGGGGTGCGGCATGGTCAATCCGGCAGTGCTGGTGGCCTGCGGTGTCGACCCGGACACTTACAGCGGCTTCGCCTTCGGGATGGGCCTTGACCGCACGCTGATGATCCGGCACGGCGTGACGGACATCCGCGACCTGTACGAGGGTGACGAACGGTTCACCCGCCCGTTCGGGCTGGAGGCCTGACGTGCGCGTCCCCCTGTCCTGGTTGCGTCCCATGGTCCCTGGGCTCACCGCCTCGGGAGAGGAAGTCGCGGCAGCCCTGGTCCGCGCCGGGCTGGAGGTCGAGCAGGTCCACCGGGTCGGTCACGACGTCACGGGCGTCCTCGTGGGGCAGGTCCTCGACGTGGAGGAGTTGACCGGGCACAAGAAGCCCATCCGGTACTGCCACGTGGATGTCGGCGGTCCCGTGCACGAGGTCGTATGCGGCGCCACCAACTTCCGGGCTGGCGACCGGGTCGCGTTCGCGGCCCCGGGCGCGATGCTGCCGGGCCCGTTCCGCATCGCCGCTAGGCAGACCTACGGGCGCACGTCGGACGGGATGATCTGCAGCGCGCAGGAGCTCGGCCTGTCCGAAGACCACGGCGGCATCATGGTCCTCGGACCGGACGTCCCGCTCGGCGCCGACATCGTCGAGGTCCTCGGCTTGCGGGACGAGGTTCTCGACATCGCTGTCACCCCCGATCGCGGTTACACCCTGTCGATCCGCGGGGTGGCCAGGGAGACGGCGACCGCGTTCGAGCTGCCGTTCCTCGACCCTGCTCCCGCTGTGACTCCCGCGTCGACCCTGGCGACCTCGCCCGGGCCCATGGTGCGCATCGACGACGCCGGCTGCCAGCGCTACGTGGCCGCGCTCGTCACCGGGCTCTCGTCCGAGGCACGCTCTCCGGTCTGGCTGCAACGCCGCCTGACGCTGGCCGGCATGCGCCCGATCTCCCTGGCCGTCGACGTGACCAACCACGTCATGCTCGAACTCGGCCAGCCGCTGCACGCCTTCGACCTGGACCGGCTCCAGGGGGCAATGGTGATCCGGCGTGCCCACCCCGGCGAGACCCTGCACACCCTCGACGGCCAGGAACGGCAACTCGCTCCCGGCGACCTTGTGATTGCCGACGACAGCGGCGCGGTCGCGCTGGCCGGGGTGATGGGCGGAGCCAGCACGGAGGTGGGCCCCTCGACGACCGCCCTGCTCATCGAAGCCGCCCACTTCGACCCCGCGTCGGTGGCACGGACGGCGCGACGCCACCGGTTGCCCTCGGAAGCGAGTAGGCGTTTCGAGCGCGGGGTCGACCCGGGCCTGGCCGCCTCCGCCGCCTCCGCCGCCGTGCGGCTGCTCGTCGAGCTCGGCGGCGTCACAGCGGGTCCTTCCGCGGACGTCGACGCACGAACCCCCCCACCCGTCATCCCGTTCCCGATCGGCCTGCCCGGCCAGGTCGCCGGGAGGCCCTACCCGCCGGAAACCGTCCGGCGGCGGCTCGAGGACGTCGGCGCGTCCGTCTCCGAGGCCTCAGCCGGCCTGCTGCTCGTCACGCCGCCGTCGTGGCGCCCTGACCTCATCGGGCCGGCGGACCTGGTCGAGGAGGTCATCCGGCTGGAGGGCTACGACTCGGTCCCCGTCGCCCTCCCGACGGCTCCGGCCGGCCGGGGGCTCACCGAGGGTCAGCGGCTGCGCCGGACCGCGAGCCGGGCCTTGGCCGCAGCGGGGTTCGTCGAGGTCGTGACCCCCCCGTTCGTCGGGACCTCGACCCTGGAGGTGCTCGGCCTGTCGGGTCATGAGGCGCCACGGCTGCAGAACCCTCTGTCGGAGACCGAGGCGCACCTGAGGCCCTCCCTGCTGCCCGGCCTGTTGGCTGCGCTGATACGCAACGCGGGTCGCGGCCTGGCCGACTGCTCGCTGTACGAGACCGGCGCGGTCTTCCGGGGCTCCGGTACCCCTGTCGCCGAGGTCCCCAAGACGGCCGGCCGGCCCACCGACGCCCAACTCGCGGAGCTCGACGCCGCCCTGCCCCGACAGCCACGGATGGCAGCGGTGGTGCTCGCCGGCGTGCGGCAGGGCAGGCCGGCCGGACACGGTGACGCCACGGAGGCGTTGATCGCCATGTCACAGTGCCTCGGGCTGGAGCTCACCCTCGGCCGAGCGACCGTGCCGCCCTACCACCCAGGCAGGTGCGCGAGCCTGCAGCTCCACGGGCAGGTGGTGGGGAACGCCGGGGAGTTGCACCCACGAGTCGTGGCGGCGATGGGACTTCCCGCCCGCACGTGCGCCGGAGAGGTGGATCTGGACCTGCTGGTGACAGCAGCCGCTGCCCTGGGACCGGTGCGCGCCCCCGTGGTGTCCACGTTCCCGGCCGCGGCCATCGACGTAGCCCTCGTCGTCGATGCTGACGCGCTCGCCGGCGACGTCGAGGCCGCCGTGCGCGAGGGTGCCGGCCCACTCCTGGAGGCCTGCCGGCTGTTCGACGACTACGCGGGGCCACAGGTGGGGGAGGGCCGGCGTTCGCTGGCGTTCGCCCTCCGACTGCGCGCGCCCGACCGGACGTTGACCGACAGCGAGGTCGTCGCGGTGCGTGATGCGGCGGTGGCGCAGGCCCAGGCACGGACGGGTGCCGTGCTGCGCAGCACATGACGACTTCTCCGCGGGCAGACCGGGTTGCGCTCGTGACGGGCGGCGGGAGGGGGGTCGGACGCGCGGTCGCGGTCGCCCTTGCGGAGGCGGGACTGGCCGTCGGGGTCACCGCTCGTTCCGGTGATGAGCTCGACGACACGGTCACCCACATCACCCGGCTGGGGGGCAGGGCGTTCGGTGTCGTCGGTGACATCACCCGGCGCGAGGACGTCGCACGGGTGGTGGCGGGCGTGGAGGGGGAACTGGGTCCGATCGACGTCTGCGTGGCCAACGCGGGCCGATTCGCCGCGAGCGGGCGCATCTGGGAACAGGACCCCGACGAGTGGTGGGGCGATGTCGAGGTCAACCTCAGAGGGCCCCTGCTCACGCTGCATGCGGTCCTACCTGGGATGGTCGAGAGAGCGGCCCAGGGCCGTGCGGGGACGGTGGTGACGGTCTCGAGCGGGATCGGAACGCGACCGAACCCCTGGGCGTCGGCTTACGCGGCTGGCAAGGCCGCGCTCTTCCGCCTGACCGACTCGGTGGCCGGCGAGCTCGCAGGCACCGGGGTGAGCGCCTTCGTGATCAGTCCCGGTCTGGTGCGCACCGCCATGACGGACTGGCCGACGGAGTTCCTGCGCTGGTATCCCGAATGGGCCGACATCCCCGAGAACGACTTCGTCGACGCCGAACGCGCCGGTGCCCTCGTGGCCCGTCTGGCTTCGGGGGGCTTCGCTGAGCTGTCCGGTCGTTACCTGCACGTGGGGCACGACCTGGACGCTCTTCGCGCGATCGCTGCCAGCCTGGACGACGAGGGCACCTTGCGGATGGTGGCGTACCCGGCACCCTAGGGGCCTGCATATTCATGCGCTGTCGTGTATGATGCAGGCATGGGGATGACCGCCGCGGTGGCCGGCGCGAGCGGCTATGCCGGCGGTGAGCTGCTCAGGCTCCTGCTGGCCCACCCCGGATTCGACGTCGGTCCGCTCCTGGCCGGCAGCAATGCCGGGCTACCCGTCACGGACCTGCACCCGCACCTGCCTTCCCTGACGGGCCGGGTCTTTGAGCCGACCAGCCGCGCTGCCCTCGCGGCCGCCGACATCGTCTTCCTGGCGCTGCCCCACGGCGAGTCCGCGTCCCTTGCCGAGCAACTGCCCGGCGGGATGCCAGTGGTCGATCTCGGCGCCGACCACCGTCTCGTCGACCCCGCCGACTGGCAGCGCTGCTATGGGGGGCCGCACGCCGCCGCATGGACCTACGGCCTGCCGGAGCTGCCCGGCCAGCGTGTCGCGATCTCCGGCTCGTCGCGAGTGGCCAACACCGGCTGCTACGCGGTCGCGGTCACGCTGGCCCTGGCGCCCCTCATCGCCGCGGGCATGGTGTATCCCGATGACGTCGTCGTCGTGGCAGCGAGCGGTACGACCGGTGCCGGACGATCGGCCAAGGCGCACCTGCTCGCCAGCGAGGTCATGGGGGATCTCACGCCCTACAAGGTGGGCTGCCACCAGCATGTGCCGGAGATTCGGCAGGCGACGGGATGTCGGTCCTTGTCCATGGTGCCCGTCCTCGCCCCCATGTCGCGCGGGATCCTCGCGACCGTCAGCGCCCGGCCTCTTCGCGCCACCACTGCCGGCGACGTACGGGACGTGCTCGCGGCGGCGTACGACTGCGAGCCGTTCGTCCAGCTTCTGGCCCAGGGACGGTGGCCGCATACCGCGGCGACGTTGGGCAGCAACTCCTGTCACCTTCAGGCAACGGTGGACGAGGATTCGGGACGGGTCCTCGTGCTGAGCGCGATCGACAACCTCGGCAAGGGGGCCGCCGGGCAAGCGGTCCAGAACGCGAACCTCATCCTCGGATTGCCTGAGACCACCGGTCTGTCCGTGGACGGGGTCTCACCGTGACCGTCACGGGCCCCGCCGGATTCCGGGCCGCCGGCGTCGCCGCGGGGCTCAAGGTGAGCGGTGCCCCCGATGTTGCCCTTGTCGTCAACGATGGGCCACTCACCGCCGCGGCAGGTGTCTTCACACGCAATCGGGTGAAGGCGGCCCCGGTGCGCTGGAGCGAGCAGGTGCTGGCCGACGGCCAGGTCCAGGCGGTGGTTCTCAACTCGGGCGGTGCCAACGCCTGCACCGGCCCCGTGGGCTTCCAGGACACCCATGCCACAGCGGAGGCGGTCGGCGCACGGCTGGCGGTCGGCGCGGCGCGGGTTGCGGTGTGCTCGACCGGATTGATCGGCGAGCGGCTCCCGATGTCGCGGCTTCTCGCCGGCGTAGCAGCATGTCTCGACGCTCTTCATGATGCCGGGGGGGCCGACGCCGCGGAGGCGATCCGGACGACGGACAGCGTGGCGAAGACCGTCCACACGCCGGCCCAGGGCTTCTCGGTGGGTGGTATGGCCAAGGGTGCCGGCATGCTGGCGCCGTCCCTCGCCACCATGCTCGTGGTGCTCACGACCGATGCCGTTGCCGGTCCCGGCGATCTCGCCGTGGCGCTGCGGGCCGCAACGCGGATCACCTTCGATCGGATCGACTCCGACGGCTGCATGTCCACCAACGACACAGTGCTTCTTCTGGCCAGCGGGGCAAGCGGCGTCACCCCCACGGCAGCACAGCTCCAGTCAGCTGTCACCGCTGCCTGCGCCGACCTCGCCCGCCAGCTGGTAGCCGATGCGGAGGGTGCCTCCAAGGAAGTAGCCGTGGAGGTGCGGGGGGCAGCCACGGAGGACGACGCCGTCGAGGTCGCGCGTAGCGTTGCCAGGAACAACCTGCTCAAGTGCGCCCTTCATGGCAACGACCCCAACTGGGGCAGAGTCCTGGCCGCCGTCGGCACCACGAGCGCCAGTTTCGACCCGGACCTCATCGATGTCGCAATGAACGGGGTGTGGGTGTGCCGCGCGGGATCCGTCGGCGCCGACCGTGCGGCAGTTGACCTCACGGCCCGACTGGTCACCATCACCATCGACCTGCACGCCGGCTCTTCTGGTGCAACGGTCTGGACCAATGACCTGACGGCCGACTACGTCCACGAGAACAGCGCGTACTCGACGTGACGGAGATGCAGGTGAGCTCGCCGAAAGCCGGTCAGCCGGACGCCAGGGGACACGCCGCCCTCCCCAAGGCCGCCACCCTCGTGGAGGCGCTGCCGTGGTTCAAGGAGTTCTCGGGGAGGACGGTCGTCGTCAAGTACGGCGGCAACGCCATGACGAGCCCACAGCTGCAGGCGTCCTTCGCTGAGGACATCGTCTTTCTCCGCTACGCCGGCGTGCGGGTCGTCGTCGTGCACGGCGGCGGGCCACAAATCACCGCCCACATGGACCGGCTCGGAGTGCCGAGCGAGTTCAAGGGCGGGTACCGCGTCACGACTCCGGACACCATGCAGGTTGTCCGGATGGTCCTGGTCGGCCAGGTCACCAGTGAGGTAGTGGGGCAGATCAATGAGCATGGCCCGTTCGCGGTCGGTCTGTCGGGCGAGGACGCGCACCTGTTCACCGCCGAGCGCCGGGATGCGGTCGTGGACGGCGTGCCCGTGGACATCGGGCTCGTCGGCGACGTGGTGGACGTCCAGCCACAAATCCTGACCGCCCTCCTCGACGAGGGAAAGGTGCCGGTCGTGGCGACCGTCGCCCGTGGTCGCGACGGCGAGCTCTACAACCTCAACGCCGACACGGCGGCCGGGGCGCTCGCCGTCGCAGTGGGCGCGGAGAAGCTGGTCGTCCTCACGGACGTCGAGGGTCTCTACGCCGACTGGCCGGCCAGCGACGAGGTCATCAGCCTGCTCACCGCGGACGAGCTCGAGCAGCTGCTCCCTGCCCTGACCTCGGGAATGGTGCCCAAGATGGAGGCCTGCCTGCGCGCCGTTCGCGGCGGCGTACCCAGGGCCCACGTTCTCGACGGGAGAGTCCCCCACGCCCTGCTGCTGGAGCTGTTCACCGATGAAGGGGTCGGCACGATGGTGGTACCAGGATGAGGGTGCAGGGTCCGGAGCAGGCTGAGTGGCAGGGTCGCTGGGACGCGGCGCTGATGGGCAACTACGGCACCCCCCCTGTCGTGCTCGTGCGCGGGGACGGGGCGACGGTGTGGGACGCCGACGGGCGGGAGTACACCGATCTGTTCGCCGGACTCGCGGTCAACGTTCTTGGTCACGCCCATCCCGCCGTTCGGGAGGCGGTGGACCGACAGCTCGCGACGCTCGGTCACGTCAGCAACCTGGCCGTCTCGCAGCCGGCCGTCCTGCTGGCCGAGCGGCTTCAGGCCCTCATCGGGGGCCCAGGGTCCCGGGTGCTGTTCACCAACTCCGGCACCGAGGCCAATGAGGCTGGTCTGAAACTGGCCCGACGCCTACGGGCCGGCGGAGGCTGGGTCGCCTGCGAGAACGCCTTCCACGGGCGGACCATGGGCTCGCTGGCAGTGACCGGCCAGCCGGCCAAACGCTCGCCCTTCGAACCGTTACCCGGACCTGTCACGTTCGTTCCGTTCGGTGACGTGGCCGCGCTGCGGGCTGCGGTAGGGCCCACGACGGCGTCGGTGATCCTGGAGCCCGTTCTCGGCGAGGCCGGTGTCGTCGTGCCTCCACCGGGCTATCTTGCGGCCGCCGCGGAGATCTGCGCGGCACACGGTGCGCTCCTGCACCTCGACGAGGTCCAGGGCGGGATCGGCAGGGCCGGTGCATGGCTGGCGCACGAGGTTCTCGAGCCCGGCGTCGCCCCGGATCTGATCACGCTGGCCAAGGGACTCGGCGGCGGTCTACCCCTAGGTGCACTCGTTGCCCGAGGTCGGGCCGCCAGCGCCCTGCTCAAGGGGGACCACGGCACCACGTTCGGCGGCAATCCCGTGTTGTGCGCCGCTGCGCTCGCCGTCCTTGACACGATCGAGCGGGAGGGCCTCCTCGCCGCGTCTTGCGCACTGGGAAAGCGTCTTGCCTCGGGGATAGAAGGCTGCGGTGATCCGTTGGTCACCTCGGTGCGTGGCGTCGGTCTATGGCTCGGAGTCGTCCTCGCCGAACCGGTGGCGCCCGCTGTCGAGACAGCAGCCCGCGAGGCTGGGTTCCTGGTCAATGCCGCGGCGCCGGACGTGATCCGCCTGGCTCCGCCACTGGTGGTCTCGGAAGTGCAGGTGGACGCCTTCGTGGCGGCGCTTCCCGGCATCCTCGACACGGCTAGGGTCGGCGCATGAGCAGCCCACGTGTCCTTGTCGTCGAAGACGACCCGAGTGTGCGAGGCCTCCTGCAGACCCTGCTGTCCGCTGAGGGCTACGACGTCTCCACGGCGTCCGACGGCCTCGCGGGCCTGGTCAAGATCACCTCGACACGGCCGGCGCTCGTCCTTCTCGACCTGATGATGCCCGACCTCGGGGGGGTGCGGGTCCTGGAGGAGCTGCGCGATGACCCTGAGCTGTCGGGAACACCCGTCATCGTCGTCACCGGCAAGGCGGACGCGATCAACGGGATGCGCGACCTGCTCGGTGACGCCAACGTCTTCCTCAAGCCCTTCGCCGTGGGCGACCTGCTCGTGCGGGTGGCAGAGGTCACGGGCGGCCCGCAGATCGGCCCGGACTGATGGTGCTGCGGCACTTCCTTGCCGACGACGACCTGACGCCTGCCGAGCAGACCGAGGTGCTCGCGCTCGCCGCCGACCTGAAGGCCAGCAGGCTCGAAGGCCCCCGGCCCCTGGCGGGTCTGGCCGTCGCGGTCATCTTCGAGAAGCCCTCCACCCGGACCCGCCTGTCCTTCGAGGTCGGTATTGCCGAGCTCGGTGGTCATCCGGTCATTCTCGACAGCTCCTCGACCCAGCTGGGCCGGGGGGAAACGATCGAGGACACAGCTCGGGTGCTGTCGCGATATGTGAGTGCGATCGTGATCCGGACGTTCGGCGACGAGCGCATCCAGGCACTCGCGGGCGCCGCTGACGTGCCGGTGGTCAACGCCCTCACCGACGGCTACCACCCGTGCCAGGTGCTCGCCGACCTGCAGACGATCCGGGAGCGCAAGGGCCGCACGGAGGGGCAGGTGCTGGCCTACCTCGGTGACGGAGCCAACAACATGGCCCACTCCCTTCTCCTGGGCGGCGCGATGGCCGGAATGGAGGTCCGGGTGGCGGCGCCGGTCGGCTACCAGCCGGACCCCCGCGTGGTCGCGCGCGCGGCTGCCTACGGCCAGGTGCACGTCACGGCGGACCCGGCGGAGGCGGCCCGTGGTGCCGACATCCTCTACACCGACGTCTGGGTGTCGATGGGGATGGCGGGGGAGGACCAACGACGGCACGACCTGGCGCCGTACGCCGTCGACGAGGCCGCGCTCGCCCTCGCCGACCCGAAGGCCATCGTCCTCCACTGCCTGCCGGCTCACCGGGGCGAAGAGATCGCCGCTGCGGTCATCGATGGTCCTCAGTCGGCGGTCTGGGACGAGGCAGAGAACCGCCTGCACGCGCAGAAGGCCCTGCTGTGCTGGCTGCTGGACCGGGGTTGAGCATGGCCCAGGCACGCATCAGGTCGCCCCGCGTCCCCCTCACCAAGGCGGCCCGGCAGGCACGCATCGCCGAGCTCCTCGCCGCTCGACCGATCGCCAGTCAGACCGAGCTCGGCAGGCTGCTCGCCGCAAGCGGGGTCGAGGTGACCCAGGCAACCGTGTCACGCGACCTCGACGAGCTTGGCGCGGTCAAGGTGCGCACGCCGGCTGGCCTGAGCTACGCGGTGCCTCCCGAGGGACAGCCGCGTCCAGGGACCACGGAGGCAGTGGACGCCCGGCTTGCGCGACTCCTGGAGGAACTCCTCGTCTCGGCCGAGGCATCGGGCAACCTCGTGGTGTTGCGCACCCCGCCGGGTGGCGCGCACCTGCTGGGCTCGGCACTGGATCGGGCCGGCCTGGGAGAGGTCGCCGGCACCGTTGCCGGTGACGACACGATCCTGCTCGTCTGTCGCGCACCCGCCGCCCCGGCGGGTCCTGCCAACTCCCTCGCCGCCCGCCTCCTCCGGCTGGCCGAGGGCCGACCACTGGGAGACCTTCCGTGACCGACCGCGTCGTGCTCGCCTACTCCGGCGGGCTGGACACCTCCGTCGCCATCGGCTGGATTGCCGCCGAGACCGGCGCCGAGGTCGTCGCCGTTGCCGCGGACGTCGGACAGGGCGGGGAAGACCTGGAGGTGATCCGGCAGCGCGCGCTCGACTGCGGCGCGGTCGAGGCCGTGGTGGCGGACGTCCGCGACGAGTACGCGGAGCAGTACTGCCTGCCTGCGCTGCAGGCCAACGCGCTCTACATGGGCCGCTACCCCCTTGTCTCGGCCTTGTCCCGCCCGTTGATCGTGAAGCACCTCGTTGCCGCGGCCCGGGCGCACTCGGCCTCGACTGTCGCTCATGGCTGCACCGGCAAGGGGAACGACCAGGTGCGCTTCGAGGTCGGCATCGGTGCGCTCGCGCCCGACCTGCGTTGCCTCGCGCCGGTTCGCGACAGCGGGATGACTCGTGACAAGGCGATCGCTTTCGCAGCCGAGCGTGGCCTGCCCATCGACGTCACGAAGAAGTCGCCGTACTCGGTGGACCAGAACGTCTGGGGCAGGGCCGTCGAGACCGGCTTCCTCGAGGATCCCTGGAACGGGCCCATCGAGGACGTGTACAGCTACACGCACGACCCCAAGATCGCGCGGGAGCCCGACGAGCTCGTGCTGTCGTTCGCGTCAGGTGTTCCGATCGCCATTGACGGTCGAACCGTGACGGTCCTCGGGGCCATCGAAGAGCTCAATCGACGGGCCGGTGCCCAGGGCGTCGGTCGTCTGGACATGGTGGAGGACCGCCTCGTCGGGATCAAGAGCCGGGAGATCTACGAGGTGCCGGGTGCGCAGGTGCTGATCACCGCCCACCAGGAGCTGGAGAGCCTGACCGTCGAGCGCGACCTCGCCCGGTTCAAGCGGAACGTGGAGCAGCGCTGGGCGGAGCTGGTCTACGACGGTCTCTGGTTCTCCCCGCTCAAACGGGCGCTGGACGACTTTGTGACCTCCTCGCAGCAGCATGTGTCCGGCGACGTCCGGCTGACCCTCCACGCCGGCACCTGCACCGTGACCGGCCGACGCAGCGAGGCGTCCCTGTATGACTTCGACCTGGCCACCTATGACGCCGGCGACACCTTCGACCAGTCGATGGCCAAGGGCTTCGTCGAGCTCTGGGGCCTGCCCAGCAAGATCGCGGCGCGTCGTGACCACCGACTGACCCCGTGACGCACTCGCTCTGGGGCGGACGCTTCGAGGGCGGCCCTGCTGAGGCACTGGCCCGGCTGTCGGTCAGCGTCCACTTCGACTGGCGCCTGGCGCCCTACGACCTGCTGGCGTCCCAGGCGCATGCTCGCATCCTGGCTCGCGCGGGGCTGCTCACCCCCGAGGAGCTCACCAAGATGGTGGGCGCGCTCGATGAGCTCCGGCGGGAGGTGAGCTCAGGCGCGTTCCGGCCCACCGTGGCCGACGAGGACGTCCACACCGCGCTCGAACGCGGACTGCTCGAGAAGCTCGGCTCCCTGGGCGGCAAGCTCCGGGCGGGTCGCTCCCGCAACGATCAGGTCGCCACCGACCTGCGGCTCTATCTGCGCGAGCACGCGCGGCTGGTGGTGGACCGAGTGGCCGCACTCGAGGAGGCGTTGCTCGACCAGGCTGCCCAACACCTGGACTCGCCCGCTCCCGGGATGACCCACCTGCAGCACGCACAGCCCATCCTGTTCGCCCACCAGCTCCTCGCTCACGTCCAAGCCCTGGCACGCGACGTCCACCGCCTGCGTGACTGGGACCTGAGAGCCTCCGTGAGCCCGCTTGGGGCGGGTGCGCTGGCCGGCTCGTCCCTCCCGCTCGACCCCATCGCGGCTGCCGAGGAGCTCGGCTTCGGGTCGGCCGCGCCCAACTCGATGGACGCCGTCTCGGACAGGGACTTCGTGGTGGAGTTCCTGTTCTGCGCAGCCTTGCTGGGGGTGCATCTGTCCCGTTACGGGGAGGAGGTGGTCCTCTGGAACACCACGGAGTTTGGCTGGGTCACCCTGGATGACGCCTTCTCCACAGGCTCGTCGATCATGCCGCAGAAGAAGAACCCCGACATCGCCGAGCTCGCGCGCGGCAAGGCAGGGCGCCTCATCGGTCATGTCGCGGGCTCCCTGGCCATGCTCAAGGGGCTGCCGCTGACGTACGACCGGGACATGCAGGAGGCGCAGGAGCCGTGTTTCGACGCCGTCGAGACCCTGCTGCTGGTCCTGCCGGCCCTGGCCGGGATGACAGAGACGATGACAGTCCATGCCGATCGCCTGGAGGCATCCGCCCCCACTGGCTTCGCGCTGGCCACCGACGTCGCCGAGCTCCTCGTCCGCAACGGCGTCCCCTTCCGGGACGCCCATGAGGCGGTCGGTCACCTCGTGGTGTGGTGCACGGTGAACGGGCGTGAGCTGCACGAGGTCTCCGAGGACGAGCTCGCCCACGTGTCCCCACACCTGACGCCCGATGTGCGCACGGTGCTGGACGTCCGCGGCGCCATCGCCTCACGGGTGGGGCATGGCGGGACGGCCCCGGTGCGCGTCATGGAGCAACTGGAGGTACTGCGCATCGAGGTCGCCGCCCATCGGCGGTGGGCGGCCGGCCCACCTCGGTGACGCGGTCCGGCAGCGATGTGCGCGGCCTTCTTGCCGGTCCCGTACTCGACGTCGCGCCGACCTTGCTCGGCGGGCTGCTGTGGGCCGGCAGCACCGCGGTCCGCCTGACCGAGGTCGAGGCCTACGGCGGACCCGAGGACCCGGGCTCGCACGCGTACCGTGGCCGGACAGCGCGCAATGCCGTGATGTTCGGTCCGGCCGGGCGAGCGTACGTCTACTTCACCTACGGAATGCACTGGTGCGTCAACGTGGTCACCGGGCCCGAGGGTTGTCCATCCGCCGTGCTGATCCGGGCGGGGGAGGTCGTCGCCGGGCGTGACGCGGCGAGGAGTCGGCGCGCCTCCAGCAGCGACAGGGACCTCTGCCGGGGCCCCGCCCGGCTGACCAGGGCCCTGGCCATCGACGCCGCGCGCAACGGGGCTGATCTGCTCGACCCGAACGGGTGGTTGCGCCTCGAGCTCCCCGCGACGTTCCCACCGGCGGTTGCCAGCGGACCTCGCGTCGGGGTCTCCGGCGCCGGCGCGGTTGCGCCCTGGCGCTTCTGGATCCCCGGCGAGCCCACCGTGTCGCCCTACCGGGCCGCCACCGCACGAAACCGTTCGACGCGTACGGCACGATTCTCGCCGTGACCTCCGCCCGCTCTGCCTTGCCGACGGTCGCGCCCGTCACCGACATCCTCGCCGACCTCGAGTGGCGGGGGCTGGTCGTCCAGACCACTGACCGGGCAACCCTCGCCGCCGAGCTCGCGAGGGGTCCGATGACGGTCTACGCGGGTTTCGACCCGACGGGGGAGAGCCTGCACCTGGGCAGCCTCGTACCCCTGTTCGCGCTCCGGCGCTTCCAGCTGGCCGGCCATGCCCCGATCGCGCTGGTCGGAGGCGCCACAGGGTTCATCGGCGACCCGAGCGGGCGCAGCGCCGAGCGTCAGTTGATGAGCGCTGAGGTGATCGCTGCCCGGGTCGTACGGATCGCCGAGCAGCTGCAGCGCTTCCTCCCCGACGACAGCTCACGGCCTTCGGCGCGGGTGGTCGACAACCTCGACTGGACGAAGGACCTCACAGTCATCGACTTCCTGCGCGACGTGGGAAAGCACTTTCCGGTCGGCCAGATGCTCGGCCGGGAGTCGGTGAGCGCGCGGCTGGCCGATGGCGGCTTGTCCTTCACCGAGTTCAGCTACCAGCTCCTGCAGTCGCTGGATTTCCTTGAGCTGTACCGACGTTTCGGCTGCCGCCTGCAGGCGGGGGGCAATGACCAGTGGGGCAACATCACGGCCGGCCTCGACCTCATCCGACGCGTGGAACGGGGGGTGGCACACGCGCTGACCTTCCCGCTCGTCACCGATTCGGCCGGCCAGAAGCTCGGGAAGAGCACCGGTGGCGGCAATGTGTGGCTCGACCCGACCATGACCTCGCCCTACGCCCTCTACCAGTTCCTGCTCAACGTGGACGACCGGGACGTCGGCACCTACCTGAGGTTGCTCACCTTCGTCGGTCACGAGGAGGTTCTCGCGCTCGACCACGCCACAGACCGGGCGCCGCACGAGCGCACCGCTCAGCGCCGCCTCGCCGAGGAGGTTGTCGCACTCGTCCACTCCCCGAAGCACCTTGACCGGGTGCAGGCGGCGAGCGCTGCCCTGTTCGGGGGCGGAGACCTCACCGCGCTGGACCCCGATACTCTCGGCGCGGCTCTGGCCGAAGCTTCCTGCGTGCTCGTCAGTGAAGACAGGCCGTTTGTCGACCTGTTGGCCGACGCGCTGGGCCTGTCCCGGTCCGAGGCGCGCCGCGCGGTCCGGGAGGGCGGTGCGTACCTCAACAACGTCCGGGTGGCTGACGAGGGGTTCGTGCCGCAGCCCGCTGACTGGCTGCACGGTCAGTACCTCGTCCTTCGGCGGGGCAAGCGATCTCTCGGGGCAGCGCGGCGCGACCTGGCGTGACCGACCAGCCCTGTGATCCTGGCCACGCCGCGCTCATTTGACTCTGCGCCGACAGGCTCCTAGGTTTGCCCTTGCCCGCGAAGTGCCGGACGGTGTGCGACGAGCTGAACCTGGCTCGTCCGAGGACGGATCGCAGGGCCCATGTCCGGAAATCACACGGTTCCGCCGTGTCCGGGTGCGGGCGGGCAGGTATGCACCATGAAGGACCGCGAGGTTTGACATGGGAGCGCCCCCCGCACTAGGTTGTGCGAGTTGCCCCGAGGCAGGTTGAGAGACCCCGCCCGGTGAGCGTTCGTTCCTTGAGAACTCAACAGCGTGCCGAAAGTCAGTGCCAAATACCCCGGCACCAGACCTCTGAGCATTCCATTCGGAATGCTTGGATTTCTCGTGCACGGATTCCTTTGGTGAACAGACAACTATAGCTAGTTACGTCTGTCGCCGGAGATCAACAGCTGACCTCCTCCAGGGAGGCAGCGACTCTCTATCGGCTCCTTCCCGCCCTCGCCGGCGGGACGAGGCCGAGATGAACCTTATTGGAGAGTTTGATCCTGGCTCAGGACGAACGCTGGCGGCGTGCTTAACACATGCAAGTCGAGCGACGCCCTTCCTTCGGGAAGGTGACGGAGCGGCGAACGGGTGAGTAA
>JALYIZ010000019.1 GCA_030775505.1 Actinomycetota bacterium
CGGCGCCGGTAGGCATGACGAGGAGGACGTCGTCGCCGGCGGTGGCGGCCTCGTAGGCGGCGCTCGCCCCCGCGCACCCGCAGCCGACCACCACGACGTCGGCGGTGAGGTCGAAGGAGGCGACGTCCGCGAGGGCCACCGGGGCGACGCTGCGGGGACGGGCCATGCGTCGCAGACTAGAACGTGTTGCAGTGCGTGCGCTAGCGTCCCGCTCATGGTGCTCGAGCTGTTCCGGGTGGACGGGCAGGTCGCCGTGGTGACGGGGGCCGGCCGCGGGATCGGGGCGGCGTCCGCGCTCGCCCTCGCCGAGGCCGGGGCCGACGTCGTGCTCTCGGCACGGACCGAGGAGCAGCTGCGCGACGTCGCCGGCCAGGTCGAGGCGCTCGGGCGCCGGGTCCTGGTCGTGCCGGCGGACCTCAACGACCTCGACGCCGTGGCCGGCCTCGCCGAGGCCGCAGTCGGGGAGTTCGGCCGGCTCGACATCGTCGTCAACAACGTCGGCGGGACGATGCCGCGGCCGTTCCTGCACACCTCGGCGTCGTTGCTCGAAGCCGCTTTCCATTTCAACGTCAGCACCGCTCACGCGCTGACGCGCGCCGCCGCACCACACCTGCTGGTCAGCGGCGGTGCCGTCGTCAACATCTCCTCCGTGATGGGCCGCATCCCGGGGCGGGGCTTCGTCGCGTACGGCACCGCCAAGGCAGCCCTGGCGCACTGGACCCGGCTCACCGCCATCGACCTCGCGCCGCGTGTCCGCGTCAACGCCATCGCGGTCGGCTCCGTCGCCACCTCAGCCCTCCAGCTTGTCCTCGACGACGACGGGCTGCGCCAGACCATGGAGACCAACACGCCGCTGCGCCGGATCGGCGACCCCGCGGAGATCGCGGCGGCGGTGCTGTTCCTCGCCAGCCGGGCCGGGGGCTACGTCACCGGCAAGGTGATCGAGGTCGACGGTGGCCTCGAGCGGCCGAACCTGGACCTGGGGCTCGAGGACCTGGTGCCACAGCCATGACCGCGCTGGGAGCCACGAGGGAGCAGGGGGTACGGCCGTGACGCTGCGAGTCGTCGCGTGGAGCACCGGGAACGTCGGGCGCCACGCCATCGCCGGGATCGACGCGCGGCCCGACCTGGAGCTCGTCGGGCTATGGGTGTCCAACCCCGACAAGGTGGGGCGCGACGCCGGCGAGCTCGCCGGGCTGGACCGCCGGCTGGGCGTCGCGGCCACCGGCGACGTGCGCGACGTGCTGGCGCTGGCACCGGACTGTGTGGTGCACACGTCGATGGCCGACCACCGGCTGTTCGAGGCGATGGCCGACCTCGAACAGCTGCTGCGGGCCGGGATCAACGTGGTCTCCAGCGGGCCGGTGTTCCTGCAGTATCCGTCCGGGGACGCCGTGGGGATGGCGGAGGGGGTGCGCGCCGCTGCGGCCGCCGGGGGCAGCTCGCTGTTCGTCAACGGGATCGACCCGGGCTTCGCCAACGACTGGCTCGCGCTGTCGGTCACCGGGATCAGCGAGCGCATCGACGAGGTGCGCTGCCTGGAGATCCTCAACTACGCGACGTACGACCAGCCGATGATCCTTTTCGACGTGATGGGCCTGGGTCGCTCGATGGACGACGTCCCGATGCTGCTACAGCCGGGGATCCTGACGATGGCCTGGGGCAGCGTCGTGCACCAGCTCGCCGCGGGGCTCGGGGTCGAGCTCGACGGGGTCGAGGAGTGGTATGAGCGGCTACCTGCCCCAGAGGCGTTCGACATCGCTAGCGGCCGGGTCGAGGCCGGCACGGTCGCGGGACTGCACTTCGAGGTCCGGGGGCTGCGGGCCGGGCGGGCCGTCGTGGTGCTCGAGCACGTCACCCGGCTGCATGACGACGTCGGGCCCGACTGGCCCCAGCCGGCCGGCCAGGGGTGCTACCGCGTCGTGGTGTCGGGCGAGCCCAACTACACGGTCGACCTGCAGCTGCTCGGGACCGACGGTGACCACAACACGGCGGGGCTGAAGGCCACGGCCATGCGCCTGGTTAACGCCGTCCCAGCCGTCGTCGCCGCGCCGCCCGGCTTGCTCACGGCGCTGGACCTGCCCCTGGTCACCGGCCGGGGTCTGGTGGTCTGACCCCCGCGAGGTGGCGTTGACGCACCAGCTCGACAAACCTGCCCACCGCCCGCACCACGTGAGCCGAGCGGATCGAGGGAAAGACGTCGAACGCGTGCTGGGTGCCGGGCAGCTCGAGGTAGAGGACCGGCTGATGCGACACGGCACGCAGTCGTTCGACAAGCAGCCGGGCCTCCTGGACCGGAGCGAGGGTGTCGTTGCGGCCGTGGACGACGAGGAAGGCCGGGGCGCCGGCGTGCACCCTCGACAGCGGTGAGGCCTGCTCCAGTACCGCGGGGTCCGTGCTCTTGAAGACCAGGCGTTCGAGCAGCCGGCGACGGCGCCACTTCGCTGCCGGGGTGCCGGTCTCCCCGAGCAGGTCGTAGACGCCGTAGTACGGGACGCAGGCCGACACGCTCGTGTCCGCGTCCTCGAACCCCGGCTGGTACTCGGGCAGCCCGGGGGTCAGCGCAGCGAGGGCCGCCAGGTGCCCACCGGCCGAGCCACCCGTGATGACCAGGAAGCCGGGGTCTGCCCCGTACTCGGCGCCGTGCTCGCGGACCCACGCCAGGGCCCGCTTCACGTCCACGAGGTGGTCGGGGAACGTCGCCCGCGGGCTGAGCCGGTAGTTGGGCGCGAAGCACACCCAGCCGCGTGAGGCCAGGTGGAGCATGAGCGGACGGCCCTGTTCGCGTTTGTCGCCGATGACCCAGCCGCCGCCGTGGACCTGCACGAGCGTCGGGCAGCCCGTCGGCCGGTCGCGGTGGCGGTACACGTCGAGTTTGTGGCGGGAGCCCTCGCCGTAGGGCACGTCGACGATGCGCTCCACGTCAGGGTGGGTGAAGGCCATCGGGACGAAGAAGCGGCGGACCAGGGAGGTGGCCTCGTGGTCGGGGTGGGCCGGCTGGTCGGGGAAGCCGGCCAGCGCGCCGTCCGCGGCGGCGGCGGCCCGCTGACCCGACCGGATGTGCCAGCCCAGCACCGCAAGGTCTACGACGGTGACGACCACCGCCACGGTGCCTGTCGTGCCGCGCGCGCCGCCGAGGGCGACCAGCGTGCCGGCGGCGACCACGGTCAGTACCGCAAGCTGGGGCGCGAGCTCAGCAGTGAGCCACGCGGCGAAGAACGACGCCAGCACGAGCGGCGTCCAGCGGACCGGTCGCACGGCGTTGAGACCGGCGGCCAGTCCCAGGACGGACAGGACGAGCAATGCGGTCGGCACGAGCGAAAGTGTCTACCTTGTCGGGGTGCACACCATGACCGGGCTCGACGCGTCGTTCCTCTACTTCGAGACACCCAGCATGCATATGCACGTCCTGGGCACGCTCGTGCTCGATCCGTCGGCGTCACCCGAGCCCTGGTCGGTCAGCGCCGTCCGGGATCTCGTGGTCGCCCGGATGGACCTGCTCGCGCCCTTCCGGCGGCGCCTCCTGCCGTCCGCGCTGCGCCTGCACCACCCGGTCTGGGTCGACGTGAACCACGTCGACGTCGATGCCCACATGAGCTACGCCAGCTGCCCGTCACCGGGCGGGATGACCGAGCTCGCCGGGGTCGTCGCGGAGTTCTCCAGCCGCAAGCTCGACCGCAGCCGGCCGCTCTGGGAGATCCTCGTCGTGGACGGGCTCGACCGCGGCCGGGTTGCCGTGGTCATCAAGATCCACCACAGCGCCGTCGACGGGGTCGGGGCGGCCGAGATCTTGGGCAACCTGTTCGACCTGGTGCCTTCGGGGCGCACCGATGCCGAGCTGGCCCAGGCGCGCACGCTCGCCGCTGCCGAGCACCGTCCTGAGCCGGGCATGGCCGGCCGGCTTGTGCACAGCGTCACCGGCCTCGCCAGTCGTCCCTGGCAGGTGGTCCGACTGGTCCCGACCGTCGTGCAGGCCGTCACCAAGCTCGTCCAGGTCCGCACCGGCGAGGGGGGACCCTCGGGAGGGGCCGTTCCGTTCGTCGCGCCGCGTGCGCCCTTCAACGGGCGGATCACCCCCGACCGCGTCGTGGCCTTCACCGACGTCCCACTCGCGGACGTCAAGGCCGTGAAGTCCGCGGTCGGCGGGACCTTCAACGACGTGGTGATCGCGCTCTGCGGCGGAGCCTTCCGGCGCTACCTGGCCGACCGCGGCGAGCTGCCGGACAGCAGCCTGATCGCCGTCGTCCCCGTCTCGGTGCGCTCGGCCGAGGTCACCACGGGGGCCAACCAGGTGTCGGCGATGTTCACGACACTGGCCACAGACGTCGCGGACCCCCTCGAACGACTGGACGTCGTCCGTCAGGCCAACAACGCCGGCAAGGCCGACCACGAGGCGGTCGGCGCGAGCCTGGTGTCGCAGGCGGCAGAGCTCGCGCCGCCGACCTTCACTGGCTTCATCGCCCGGGCCTACAGCGCACTGCGGGTCGCCGATCTCCATCCCGTGGTGCACAACGTGGTCATCTCCAACGTTGCCGGTCCCCCCGTGCAGATCTACTTCGCCGGGGCGGCCATCGAGGGCCTCTACCCCCTCGGACCCGTGCTCGAGGGCCCGGGCCTCAACATCACCGTCGTCAGCTACCGGGACCGGGTGGGGTTTGGTTTCATCGCCTGCGCCGAGCGCCTGCCCGACCTCGCGGACCTGGCAGCGGCGGTACAGCCCGCCCTCGCGGAGCTCCTGGTGGCGTGCGCGGCCGGACCCGAGACCGGACACCAGTAGAACGCGTTACAGTTCTCCCGTGACCGCCCGCGAGGTCCCGCCTTCCGAGGTGCCCGCCCGCGAGGAGCCGCACCCAGCCGCGCGTGAGGTGCCGGGCCCCCCGGCGAACGAGCCTGACATGCTCCGCCACCCGGCGACCGCGCGTGACGTCATCGGCCACCCGGCGACCGCGCGTGACGTGCCGCGTGCCTTGCGCCAGCTCGGGAAGGCCGCCCTGCGCGTCCGGGCCCCGTGGGCCCACACGGCCTTCCTGCGCTCCGACGTGTTGGCCGGGCGGGGAGTCCCTCGTGGGGACGGCGCACCGGTGGTCCTCCTTCCACCGGCCGTGGCCGGCGACTGGCTGCTCCCGATCCTGTCCAACTGGCTGCGCCGCATCGGGTACGTGCCGTACCCCAGCACCATCGCGCTGCACATCGACTGCTCGGACCGGACCATGACCCGGCTGCTGCCGCGAGTCGAGGCCCTCGCGCAGCGCTCGCAGCGTCGGGTCGTGCTCCTCGGGCACAGCCGCGGCGGCCTACTGTCACGGGCCCTCGCCGGTGCCCGGCCGGACCTCGTCGAGCGCGTCGTGACGCTGGCCAGCCCGCTGGCAGACCCCTACGTGATCCAGAACCTCACGCTGGCCGCTGCGGCGTCCCTCGCCCGCTCCCGGATGCAGCGACACGGGCGTGTGGACTGCCTCACCGCCGCGTGCGCCTGCCCCTACGGTGCCGCCTTCGCCTCCCCTTGGCCGACGGGCCCGGACGCCCCACGTCTGGTGTCGTTGTTCACGCGTAGCGACGAGGTGGTGCGTTGGCAGACCTGCCTGGTGCCTTACGCGCACAACGTCGAGGTGCGCGGATCGCACACCGGGCTGCTGGCCTCGCGCAACGCCTACCAGGTCATCGCCGAGGCACTCGCCGGCCGCTACGACGAGCCCGGCACGACCTGGTGCGGCGAGCCGCCGTCGTACGTCCTTGAGCCCGACGAGGAGCCCTGATGCACTTCACGATGGCCGTCGCCATGAGCCGGCCGGAGGACTACCCCGCGCTGGCCCGCACCGCCGAGCAGGCCGGCTTCCACCAGGTCGCCGTTCCCGATTCCATCTTCTGGTCCGAACAGGTCTCCGACAGCTATCCCTACACCCGTGACGGCGCCCGGATGTGGACGCAGGACACACCCTTCGTCGACCCGTTCGTCGCCGTCGCCGCGATGGGCGCCGTCACCGAGCGGTTGCGGTTCTGCACCCACGTCATCAAGGTCGGGGTGCGCAATCCCGTACTGCTCGCCAAGCAGGTGCAGTCCGTCGCGGTCCTCACCCGCGGGCGCTTCACCTTTGGCGCCGGCGTCGGCTGGTTGCGTGAGGAGTTCGAGTGGTGCGGCCAGCCCTTCGAGGGCCGCGGGGCACGTGTCGACGAGTGCCTCGCGGCGATCCAAGGACTGCTGAGCGGCGAGTGGACCGAGCAGCACGGGGCGCACGTCGACTTCGGCCGGGTCAGGATGGCACCAGCACCACCCTCTCCGGTACCGATCTACATCGGCGGCCACACGGAGGTCGCGCTGCGCAGGACTGTCCGCTTCGGCGATGGGTGGACCAGCGCCATGATCGGGGTCGGCGAGCTGGCCGAGGTGGTGACCAGGGTCAACGACCTTCTGCGCGAGGCGGGTCGAGACCCCGACGGTTTCGCCTTCCAGGTGGCCTCCGCCGACCGCTACGGCCTTGACGGCTACCGGGAGCTCGCTGCGCTCGGCGCCACGGACATCGTCACTGTCCCCTGGGTGTTCTACGGGGTCCCCCTCGACGGACCGCTTGAGGCCAAGCAGGACGGCATCCGGCGGTTCGCCGCAGACATCATCGACCGTTGGGAGACCTCATGAGCGACGAGCCCGCCGCCACAGGCGCCGTCCACCCCGCGCGGGCCGCGTCTCACCGCTCCATGGCCGCCGTCGGGGCCCAGGACAAGGCAGCCTGGCTGGCCCTGTTCGCTGCCGGCGCCTGCGTCGAGGATCCCGTCGGGCCCTCGTTCCTCGACAAGAGCGGGGCGGGTCACCGGGGTCGGGACGCCATCGCTGCCTTCTACGACGCCACCATCGCCGGACTCGCCGCGATCGCTTTCGACATCACCGACTCCTTCGCGGCGGGGCAGGAGGTCGCCAACGTCGGGACGATCACGATGACCTTCCCGACCGGGGGAACCGCCCGCTGCGAAGGTGTCTTCGTGTACCGCGTCGACGACGACGGGCTGATCGTGAGCCTGCGTGCCTTCTGGGAGGTAGACCGGATGATGGCCACCATGTCGTGACCGGCGCGGAGCTCGACCGGCTGGCGCTCGCCTTCGCCGGGCTCGCCTCGCAGGCCGGCGCCGTCGTGATGGCCGTGTACGCCACCGACTTCGCTGTCCGTTCCAAGGACGACAGCTCACCCGTGAGTGACGCTGACGAGGCGGCCGAGGCACTGCTCGTGCCTGGGGTCGAGCAGCTCTTGCCTGGCGTCCCCATCGTCGCGGAGGAGGCCGTGGCCCGGGGCGAGTGCCCAGCGGTCGGTGAGACGTTCGTGATGATCGACCCGCTCGACGGCACCAAGGAGTTCGTGTCGCGCAACGGCGAGTTCACGGTCAACGTCGCGCTCGTGCACGGTGGCGTGCCGGTGGCCGGCTGCGTCTACGCCCCCGCGCGTGCGGCTCTCTACGTCGGCGGCGCAACGGCAGGGTGGGCGGCGGTCCCGCCCGGTGCGGAGGTTGGTCCGCTCCGTCCCGTGCGCACGCGTCCGTATCCCGCTGCGGGGCTCGTCGCCGTCACCAGCCGCTCCCATCGCGACGCGCCGACCGACGCCTTCCTCTCTGGGCTTCCCGTGACCGAGGTCCGCGACGCGGGGTCGTCCTTGAAGTTCTGTCTCGTGGCCACGGGCGAGGCCGACGTCTATCCACGCTTCGGTCCCACGATGGAGTGGGATATCGCCGCGGGCCATGCCGTTCTCGCCGCGGCCGGCGGCTCGGTGTTGACCCCTGAGGGCCTGCCCCTGCGCTACGGCAAGCCGTCGTTCCGCAACCCGCCGTTCGTCGCGTGGGGTGGACCGGTCTGGTAGAACGTGTTCCAGTAGAGGGAGGCTGCCGTGGGGGCTGACGACGCACTGCTGTCGGGCCAGGCGTGGACGCAGTTCTGCACCGCCCTGGCCGATGCCGGTCAGGTCGTGCTCCGGGAGTCCGCGCCCGACACGCCCCTCGACCGGGCTGAGGGGTACCGGTACCTCACCCGCCTGCTCCGTGAGTTCGTCTATTCGGCAGTCGAGAACGCCGACCCTGACTTTCCGGCCTTCCACGAGCTCGACCTGACCAAGATCGGCGCAGATAACCCCGACAACGTCTATCTGTCGGCCAACATCCGGGGGGACCGGGACTACCGGATCACCGGCCATCGCGGCTCGATCGCGTACTTCAGCATCGGCTCCAAGGCCAACCGGTACGCCAAGGACGGCACGATGGCCTCCACGGGCGAGCTCGGCGACCGCGACCTCAAGGTCGCCCCCGACGGGTCGGTGGAGATCATCGCGAGCGCCCGCCCCCACGGGGGCAACTGGCTCCCTCTCGCGGCGGACTCCACCGGCCTGGTGCTCCGCCAGACCTACCTGGACCGGGCCACCGAGACGGCCGGCCAGTGGCGCATCCAGCGGATCGACGGACCCACCGCACCCGGGCCACTGGATCCCGAGCGCCTGGCCCGCGCCCTGCGCAACGCCGCCCTGTCGGTCCACGGGACCGCGGCGACCTTTGCCGGCTGGACCGAGCTGTTCATGACCCGTCCCAACGAGCTGCCCGACTTCGGTCAGGACATGTTCCAGCGGGCCGGAGGGGACCCGGAGATCTTCTACCTCCACGGCTACTGGTCGCTCGAGCCGGGCCAGGCCTGGGTGATCCGGACCCGTGTCCCGGACTGCCCGTACTGGAACTTCCAGCTCGACAACTGGTGGATGGAGTCGATGGACAGCCGACACCACCAGGTGTCGGTCAACAAGCACACCGCCCGCTACGACGACGACGGCGGGGTGACGATCGTCGTCGCCGAGCGCGACCCCGGGTTCGGCAACTGGATCGACCCGACCGGGCACTCCAGCGGAACTGCTCTCCTGCGCTGGCTGGGTGCTTCCGAGCACCCCCTTCCTGCCTGCGAAGTGGTCGAGCTATGACCCTCGACGTCGACTCCCTGCTCGCCGGCGCCCGCGCGAAGACCGGGCTTCACGACTTCGGTGACGAATGGTTCACCGAGCCACTCGCGGTGCTCGTCGCTTCGCTGAACGACGAAGCCCGGCTGACCGAGATCGGCGCGCAGATGACGCAGCGGCGGCTCACGGCGCTGCTGGTGGACCGGCTTCGGCTGCGCGAGCTCCAACGCAGCCACCCGGAGGTGCTCGAGGAGGACGTCCGCGTCGCCGCGGAGATCTGCGGGCTGCCGCGCACCGGCAGCACCCTGCTGCACCGGCTGCTGGCGAGCTCACCGCAGCTGACCTCCACCGCGTCCTGGGAGACCTCCTACCCGCTGCCGTTCCCCGGGGAGCCAGCCGACGCGCCCGAGCGCAAGCGCCGGGCCCAGGAGCGCATGGCCGCCTTCCTCGCGCTCAGTCCCGAGTTCGCCGACATCCACACCGTCTCCTGGGACGCACCCGAGGAGGACGTGATCCTGGTCGACCGGAGCTTCGCGAGCATGAGCTTCGACTCGTTCTACTGGGCACCCAGCTACGGGGTGTGGCTGCGCTCCTACGACCAAAGCCGTTCCTACGATGAGCTGCGTCAGTGGCTGCAGGTCCTCCAGTGGCAGGACCCGGGGCGCACCGGCCAGCCGTGGGTCCTGAAGTCCCCGCATCACCTGACTGCCGCGGCAACGGTTCTGGACACCTTCCCCGGCTGCAAGATCGTCATGACGCATCGGTCCCCCGTGCAGGCGGTGCCCTCCTACGCCTCCATGGTGGTGTCGATGACCAGCCAGTACAGCGACGACGCTGACCCGCAGGCGATCGGCCGGTATTGGCGTGACCGCTTCCGCGAGACGCTTGAGACCTTCAGCGCCGTGCGCGCCGCCCGGCCGCAGGACTTCGTCGATGTGCACTACCGGCACGTCCAACAGGACCCGCTCGGGCAGGCGCGCCGGGTCACCAGCGAGCTGGGGCTGACCGTCTCGCAGGCTGACGAAGTGGCCTGGGCGGCCTACCTCGAGCAGAACCGCTCGGAGCGACACGGCAGCCACAACTACCGGCCTGAGGATTTCGGCCTCACACAGAGTCAGCTCAGCGCGGATTTCGCCCCCTATATCTCCACCTATCTCCCGGAGGGCTGACCAGATGCTGTTGACCGACGAGGTTGTGATCGTGACCGGGATCGGCGCCGGCATGGGCAGCAAGCTGGCTGCCCGGGTCGCCTCGGAGGGCGCCCGGGTGGTGATGGTCTCTCGCTCCGGCGACGTGATGGGGCAGGTCGAGCGCGAGGTCGTCGCCGCTGGCGGTCAGGCTCTGTGCGTGCCCGCCGACGTCCGCAGTTCCGACGACTGCGAGCGCGTGGTCGCGGCGGCGGTGGACCGGTTCGGCACCGTTACGGGGCTCGTCAACTCCGCCTATGCCCACCCCGGCTTCCACGACCTGCTCGACACTCCGGACAAGGCGCTGCGCCGCTCCATGGACGTCATCTTCTTCGGTGCGCTGAACATGGCTCGGGCTGCCGTTCCGGCCATGAAGGCCTCCGGCCGGGGTTCGATCGTCAACGTGGGCACCATGACGACACGCAAACCCATGCGAGGTGAAGGCGGATATGCCACCGCCAAGGCCGCCATGGGCAACGCCACACAGTTCCTCGCCCTCGAACTCGGCGGCTCCGGCATCCGGGTCAACCAGGCGGTCATGGGCTGGCTCGACGGTCCGGGGGTGCGCTTCTACCTGCAGATGGTCGCCCAGGAGAAGGGCATCTCCGAGCAGGCCGTCTACGACGACATCGCCGGACGGAATCCCCTCGGCAGAATCCCGACTGACGACGCATGCGCCAAGGCGGTCATCTTCCTGTTGTCGGACTACGCCAGTGAGGTGACGGGCGCGGTCCTCGACGTCAACGGAGGGGAGTACATGCCGGCGTGAAGGACTTCGAGATCCAGTCCGTCACGGTAGAGATCGAGGTGCCCGCACCGTTCGCCTGGTCAGTGCTGCTGGACTACGCAAGCTATCCCCTCTGGAACCCCTATACGGTGCGGGTCGAGTCGAGCTGCCGGGTGGGCGACCCGGTCGACCTGTACCTGCCGGACCCGGCTCGCCCCGGCGAGCTGCTGCACCAGAGGGAGTTCGTGGTCGTGAACTCGCCGCCACGTCACTTCGCGTACGAGATGCGACCCACGGCAGAGCTGGCCGTCGGCGCGCGCCGTGACCAGTACATCGAGGAGCGCGGGAGCGGGCGCTGCAACTACTGGACGACGGACGTGTTTACCGGGCGCTACGCCGAAGCGGCATTCGCGCACAGCGGGACCTGGGTGAAACAAGGTTTCGACGCCGTCGCGCTGGCCCTCAAGGGGCGGGCGGAAGCACTGTTCGCGGCCCTGTCCTGACGTCCAGCGACCAGCCTCGGTCCTGGTGGCGGTCGCTGATCCGCCAGCCGGTGGCGGTACGCACCATGACGTCGCGGTACCACATGCCGCAGAACAACACGTGCTTCTCGTCGACGAGAACCATCGGGTTGAAACAGATCGTCCGGACCCGGGCCGTGTCACCTTCGAGGTCGATCGTGCTCGTCGCGGCAAGGTGCTGGAAGCCCACGAAGGCCGGCAGGTTGGCCTTCAGGAAGGCCTTCTGACCAGCGAGGTCAGCGCGGATGCCGCCCATCTCCGTGTAGTCCAGGACGGCGTCTGCCGTGAACAGCGCATCCAGGTCGTCGAAGCATCGCCCGTCAATGGCGGCGCTGTAACGCGCGAGCAGATCCTGGATCTCCAGCCGGTCCGAGATCTCCTGCAGGGTCATCACGGCGAAGAGACCAGCCTTCCTGCGTACCCCCGAGTCTGACCGCGCTGGGCCACGCAGCCCGACGACCCGGGTGCCGGCCCGCAGTCCTGGGTGAAGCTGCCCCAGACCGTTCCGTCCGGCCCGATGTCGGCGCCGATGAAGTCGTTGCCGAACACCTGGATGTCGAACGGCGGCGGAAACGGGACCGCAGGCCCGGCAGGCAGGCCCAGCGTGCCCGCCCCCATCACCTGGTCCCCGTAGAGCAGCGGCCGGGCGCGGTCGTTGACCTGGCCTGTGGTGAGGACGAGCGGCCTTCCTATGGCGAGCGACGTGGCCGCGTCTGACACACTGGCCAACCAGCCGTCCCATGTCTTCTCGCCCGGGCGGTGACCCAGGTAGGCGACCGCGATCCGGCCACCTCGCTGCGCCATCGCCCAGTGCAGCACCCCGTCCAGGCCGGGGCCCAGCAGGTCGATCGGCCTGCTCCAGGTGCGCCCCAGGTCCCGCGAGACCCGCAAGAGCAGGGTGTTCCGGCTCTCCCGGGTCTCCTGGTCGACCAGGTAGAAGGTGTTGTCGGGTCCGATGCGCAGGTCCGATGAGCCGGTCACCGACGCGGTTGCCGGTGCCGGCAGCGGCAGTGTGACGACGGCTCCAGACGCCCTGTGCAGGATGGGGAAGGTCGCTGCCTCATCGGTGCTGCGCGCCAGGTAGGTGGCCCCGCCACACGCCACCATCAGGTACAGCGAGCCGTCCGAGGCCGGCTGGGGATACGACCCGTCGATCGCGGAGTAGCTCTCTCCAGACGTCCCGCACTCCGGGTGCACAGGCGCGGAGCCGCGTAGCACCGTCCCCTTCTCCGTCCAGCTGCTCCCGCCGTCGAGGCTGGCGAAGCACCGCCGGGAGCCGATCACGGGGCTCACGAAACCGACGTTGGTGTTGGCGCAGAAGTACACGACGTCGGGGTAGCCCGCCGGGGCCGGCTGCCCTGTCGGAGGCGGTGCCGAGGTGAACCGGGGGTTCTCCGGCAGGAAGACGGTGTCGACGGCGCTGTGGTGCCACGTGCGGCCGTCGTCCGGGCTCCACATCAGGTGGGCCGGTCCCTCCTGCTCGGCGCCGAGTTGCGGCGCGAGCGGAATCGGTCCGTAGTCGGCGAAGAACAGCCGTCCGGTCACCGGATCGGCGTAGTCGCCGTGGTCGGTCGGGTTCCAGGTCGCGCCCAGCGGCTTGACGAGCTGCCAGCTCCGACCGCCGTCGCGGGACACCGCCTGACCGGCCGGGCTGGCGTTGGACTGGGTGTCGGAGGCCAGCGGGACCGGAGCGGTGCCGGTCCCCAGCAGCCCCTGTGGCAGTACCGCTGGCGTGAACACGACGGCACCGGAACGGGTGACGACCAGGTGGGACTCGGCCCCGCCGAAGCCCGTGGAGCCGCCGCAGACGTAGGCCGGCCGGGAGCGCGGAGCGGGAAGCCCCCCTGGCAGGTGGCTGACTGCCGGACGACAGCCACGAGGGACACCGCGTGCTTGCGCGCTGGCGCTGGGGCCCGCCGGTCCGCTGGGCCGCCCGGTGGCCGTCGCGGGCAGGGCCAACGCGCCCACGATGGCAGCGGTCGCCACACCGGCAGCGACCATCCTCGGCCGGATCATCGGGTCATGTCGGCGAGGGCACGCAGCGTCGCCGGGTCGGAGATCCCCCCGAGGATCAGTGTGGTCACGGGACTGGCCCGCCACAGGTCGAGCCGCTCGCGGATGCGCTCGAGCGGCCCGCACAGGGCGATCCCGTCACACAGCTCGTCCGGTACGGCGGCCACGGCGGCTTCCCGGTCACCGGCGAGGAACAGCTCTTGGACCTTGCGGGCTTGGTCCTCGAAGCCCATGCGTGAGACGACGTCGAGGTGGAAGTTCTTGTCCTTCGCCCCCATTCCCCCGATGTAGAAGCCCATCGTCCACTTCACCTGGTCGATCGCCTTCTGGACGTCGTCGTCGACGACGACGGTGACCGGGCAGGCGATCTCGAAGTCAGGCCGGGCCGCTGCCAACGACGGTCCGTACATGGCTGCGCCCCGCTCCGCGTGGAAGAAGATCGGCAGCCACCCGTCGGCGATCTCCGCGGCGAGGGCAACGTTCTTGGGCCCCTCGGCACCGAGGTACACCGGGATGTCCGGCCGCAGCGGATGGCAGTTCGCCTTCAGGGCCTTCCCCAGTCCGGTCCCACCGGGATACGGCAGCGGGTAGTGCTCGCCGATGCTCGTGACCGGCCCTTCCCGGCGCCAGACGTCTCGCAGGATCCCGACGTACTCCTTCGTGCGCGCCAGCGGCTTCGGGAACGGAACGCCGTACCAGCCCTCCACCACCTGCGGACCACTCACGCCCAGGCCCAGGATGAGTCGGCCTCCGGACAGGCGGTCGAGCGTGAGGGCCGTCATCGCCGTGCACACCGGTGTCCGCGCCGACAGTTGACACAGGCCCGTGCCCAACTTGATCCGCGACGTGCGTGACCCGATCCAGGCCAGCGGGGTGAAGACGTCGGAGCCGTAGGACTCAGCCGTCCAGACGCTGTCAAAGCCGGCGTCCTCTGCGGCGAGCACCTGCGGCAGCTGGTCTCCTGGGCCCTGGCCGACCCAGTAGCCCAGCATCAAGCCGAGCTTGAGGTCCGCTGTCATCGCGATGCCTGGTCGTCGCGCGGCAGCCCGAGGATCCGCTCCCCGATGACGTTGCGTAGGACCTCACTCGTCCCACCGGCGATGGTCAGGCACCTGGTGTTGAGCATCGTGTGGGCGAGCTTGGCGGCAGGGCCTTCCGTGCTGACCCCCTCGGCGCCGAGCAGCTCGAAGCGCAGTTCGGCCGCGTCCTGCTGGTGACGCATGCCGACCAGCTTCCGGACACTGCTGGCTGGTCCCGGCTCAGCGCCGGAGAGCTGACGCAGCGTCGTGCGGAAGGCGAGCAGCGCCTGCCCGTGCGCCTCGCAGACCAGGTGCCCGACCCGGTCGCGCAGCAAAGGGTCGACAGCGGGTAGCGCGCCGACGTCGGCGAGGACGTCCTCGACGCCCCGGCCGAAGGGCGAGCCCGAGCTCATGGCGACGCGCTCATTGGCGAGAGTGGTCCGCGCAAGCGGCCAGCCACCGCCCACGTCGCCGACGACACAGTCATCCGGGATGAAGACGTCGTCGAGGAAGACCTCGTTGAACGCTGCATGTCCCGTGAGCTCGCGGAGCGGCCGGACCTCGACGCCCGGGCTGCTCATGTCCAGCAGGAAGTAGGTGATGCCCTGATGACGGTCCGGGCCCTTGCCCGTACCGCTGGTACGGGCAAGGAGGATGGCCCAGTGTGCGACCTGGGCCATCGACGTCCAGACTTTCTGCCCGTTCACGCGCCAGCCGCCCTCGACCCGCTCGGCCCGCGTCTGCAGGCTCGCCAGGTCCGAGCCGGCCCCCGGCTCGCTGAACATCTGGCACCACGTGATCTGGCCGCGCAGCGTGGGACGGACGAACCGCTCCTGCTGCTCTGGGCTTCCGTGCGCGACGATTGTCGGTGCCGCCCAGCCGCCGATGATCAGGTCGTGCCGCCGGACCTTCGCGGCAGCGAACTCCTCGTCAATGACGAGCTGCTCCACCGCCCCGGCGTCGCGGCCCCACGGTGCCGGCCAGTGCGGCGCGAGGTATCCCGCGTCAGCGATCGCCACCTTGCGGGCTGTCTCGTCGAGGCCCGCCAGGGAGGCGAGGAAGCCGCGGATCTCGGCACGAACAGACGCGGCGTCCTCACCGAGGTCCAGGTCGAGGTTGCGCCGCGCTCCTGAGAGCGCAAGGTCGGCGGCGGCGGCCCGCCAGTGTGCCGGGTCGCCCACGAGAGCACGGAGCGAGAGGGCGCGCTTGAGGAAGAGGTGCGCGTCGTGCTCCCACGTGTAGCCGATGCCACCGAGCACCTGCAGGCACTCCTTGGTGTTGTCGACAGCAGCCTGGACGGCGACGGCAGCGGCGACCGCGGCGGACAGGTCCCGCTCCGGACCCGCGGGCTCGTCGAGGGAGCGGGCGCTGTCCCAGGCGCAGGCACGGGCCTGCTCAGCCCTGACAAGCATGTCAGCGCACTTGTGCTTGATTCCCTGGAAGGCACCGATGGGACGTCCGAACTGCTCGCGCGTCTTCGCGTAGGTCACCGCTGTGTCCAGCGCCCAGCCCGCTATCCCGGCGGCCTCGGAAGCGACCACAACGGCAGCCATGGTGCGGACCGCGGCCAGCGTGAGACCAGGCAGGGTGCGGGCCACCGGTACGCCGACGACCGTGAGTTCGACCGCCGCTGGGCGTCGGGTGCCGTCCAGTCCCGAGAGGGGCGTGACGTCCAGCTCTGCGGCGTCAAGGACGAACCAGCTCTCGCCCGCAGGTCCCATCGCACCCAGCACGACAAGGTCGGCGAGTGCGCCACCCAGGACGGGACGGACCGTCCCTGTGACGGTAAGGCCGTCGGGGGTCGGCTCGGCACGCAGGTCACCGAGAGTCAGCGCGACGGCGGCCGTCGTTGACCCGTCGACCAGGTCCGGCAGCAGCTCCTTCGCGGCCGTCCCTCCAGTCTGCGTGAGCACGAGGCCGACCAGCAACGTCGGGAGGGCGGGTCCTTCCGCCAGGGCGCGCCCGAGCTCCTCGACGACCACTGCGAGCTCGACCCCGCCCGCACCAGAGCCGCCGGACTCCTCCGGAACGTGAAGGCCCAGCAGGCCCTGCTGAGCGAAGCCGGACCACCATGCCGGCCGCTGTTCCGGCTGCTCCAGGGCGGCACGCGCACTCGCGAGCAGTCCTGCGCGGTCAGCCCACCCGCGCACCGACTCGGCCAGCGCCTCGTGGTCCTCGCTCACGCCGATGGGCATGCGACCGCCTTCCCGCAGGATGCCCGCAATACTAGAACACGTTCCAGCTAGTGTCTGCGGGGAGAACTGGAACAGGTGCTAATTTCGCAAGCCTTCGAACGGCCGGGAGGACACGTGGCGGGAGCCTTCGTAGGCACCGAGAGCGACACCGAGACCACAGCGCAGCGCGCCCGCCGCGCACGGATCATCACCGCGACCCTGGCACTGGCCAGCCGGGGCGGCTACGAGGCCGTCCAGATGCGGGAGGTTGCCGAGCGCTCCGAGGTGGCGCTGGGCACGCTCTACCGGTACTTCCCGTCCAAAGTCCACCTGCTGGTGTCCGCCATGGCCTTCGAGCTCGAGAACATGCGCACCCGTTTGCAGCGCAAGGCCATCCCCGGACAGACGCGGCGCGACCGGGTCGCGTTCGTGCTGGAACGCTCGACCAGCTCCTTGCAGCGCGACCCCAACCTGACCGAGGCCATGGTCCGGGCCATGATGGCTGCGGACGCGACCGTGGCCGCTGAGGTCTCGGCCGTACGGGGACAGATGGCAGAGCTCATCATCGACGCGATGCGCGCGGGTGGGCAGGGGACCGACGACGACGAGGCTCTTGCGGGAATCCTGCAGGACGTGTGGTTCGCCCAGCAGATCGCCTGGCTCGGCGGCCGGATCAGCAGCACCGACGTGTGGCGTGACATCGAGCGCGCGCTCGGACTCGTCCTGCGCGACTGACGTCGCTCGCGGGGAGCGGGCCGCTCTCAGCGCGCGAGACCGGCGCCCGCGCCCCCCCGCGC
>JALYIZ010000020.1 GCA_030775505.1 Actinomycetota bacterium
CCGCCGTCCCGGTGGTCGTGGCGCGGGCGGAACGGCTGCCCTTTGCCGCCGGAAGCTTCGACGGCGTGTGCGGGGCGCAGATGTGGCACTGGGTGGACGTGGCGGCGGCGTCCGCTGAGGTGGCGCGGGTCCTCCGCCCGGGCGGCTGGCTGGCGCTGTGGTGGAACGAGGTGGACGCCGACGGACTGCCCTGGTGGGACGAGCAGCAAGACCGGTTGGAAGCGGGGAACCCGCGCTACCGCCGGGGCTACCGGGCGCGGGACTACCGGGCCGAGCTGCTGGAGACAGGGGTGTTCGCTGCCGTGGACCGGTCCGAGGTCCGCTGGTCACGGACGCTGGACCTCGCGCTGTACGAGCGGTGGCTGCGTTCCAAGTCCTACGTCCAGGCGCTCGGGGACGTCGAGGGTTTCCTGGCGGCCGAGCGCGCCTCGGTGGCTGCGGCATTCCCTTCGGGGCTGGTCACGGAGCCGTTCGTGGTCACGCTGTGGCTGGCCCGCCTACGGTGACCGACATGAAGATCCTGCGGACACCCGATGAGCGTTTCGCCGACCTTCCGGGGTTCCCCTGGGCACCGCACTACGCGACGACGTCGGACGGGCTGCGGATGGCCTATGTGGACGAAGGTCCCGCCGACGCCCCGGCCGTGGTGCTGCTGCACGGCGAACCGTCCTGGTCCTACCTGTACCGCACGATGATTCCGGTCTTCACGGCCGCCGGGCTGCGGGTCGTGGCACCGGACCTGATCGGCTTCGGCCGGTCGGACAAGCCGGCCGACGTCGCCGACTACACCTACGCCCGGCACGTCGAGTGGGTGCGGTCGGTGCTGTTCGATGCCCTCCAGTTGACCGAGATCACCCTGGTGTGCCAGGACTGGGGCGGGCTGATCGGACTGCGGCTCGTGGGGGAGCACCCGTCAAGGTTCGCCCGGGTCTGCGCCGCCAACACCGGGCTGCCGGACGGGACGCGGCGGCTGCCCGACGCGTGGTGGGCGTTCCACGACTTCGTCGCCCGGACGCCGGACCTGCCCATCGGCTTCCTGGTGGCCAGCGGCTGCGCCGCGGGCCTGGGTCCCGCCGAGACGGCGGCCTACGAGGCACCCTTCCCGGACGCCACGTACAAGGCCGGCGCCCGGGCCTTCCCCGCGCTGATCCCGCAGGACCCCGACAACCCGGCGACGCCGGATAACCAGGCGGCGTGGGTGGGGCTCGCGGCGTTCGACCGGCCGTTCCTGTGCGCCTTCTCGGACAAGGACCCGATCACCAGCGGCGGCGAGCGGATGCTGATCGGGAAGATCGCCGGGGCGCAGGGTCAGCCGCACACCACGATCGAGGGGGCCGGCCACTTCCTGCAAGAGGACCGTGGGGTCGAGCTGGCGTCGGTCATCCTCAACTGGATGCGTGGCTGAGCCAGGACTCCCACACTCCGCTGCGGGTCTGACGCGGACCGCCGCGTCCCAGCCACCGCCCCAGTGCGGGTGCGGTGAAGGCGGCGCGCAGGCCGGCGTCGCGGGCCGTTGCGAGGGGCGCCGAACCGGTCTGCAGCACGGCTCCGAGGAACAGCGATAGCCGGGTCATGGCGCGCACGTGCGGCAGGCGCTCCTCCTCGTACCCGTCCGGGTCGCCCGAGGCCAGACGCCAGGACAGAGACCAGGCATCGCGCACCCCGGCCCCGAGTCCCTGGCCGGCGAAGGGGGGCATGGTGTGGGCGGCGTCACCGGCCAGCAGGACCGGTCCGCGGCGCCAGTGCGCGGCGCGACGCGCGCCGAACTGGTAGGTGACGGCCCGCACGACGCTGAGGTCCTGTGCGTCGGTGTCGCGACGGATCAGCGCGGAGACGTCTCTGTCCTGGGCGTCGCGGAGCAACCACTCCCAGCGATGCCCGGCCGGCACGGGCATGTCGACCTGCGGCCGGGCCGGGTCGCAGGTGTAGGTGAAGCCGCGGCGGTCGGTGACATCCCCCTCGACGTCCGCGACGAGCCACTGTTGGGGCAGATCCCGGCCGACCCACGGGATACCCGCCTGGCGCCGCACCAGGGAGGCAGCGCCGTCGCAGCCGACCAGCCAGCTGCCTCGCGCCGTGGTGCCGTCCGAGAGCCGAGCGGTCACGCCCTGCGAGTCCGCCAGAAAGCTCTCCAGCGCCGTACCGAGGCGCACCTCGACGGCTGCCAGGGTGGCGACGTGCGCCCGCAGCCGCGCCTCGAGCGTCGGCTGGTGGAACAGCGACAGCCCGGGGGTGCCGTGCGGGCCGTCGGGAAAGGCGATGCGGCCCAGCGGCTGGTGGTCCCGCGACACGAAGCGGACGTCCGGTGCCGTCACGGCCCCGTCCAGCAGGCCAGGCGCGGTCTGGTCGAGCAGGTGGGCGACCTCGTCGTCGGCGGCCACCGCCCGGGGGAGCCGGAACAGGTCGACGTCGGCCTCCACGACCAGCGTGCTGACGCCGAGCGCGCCGAGCCGGGCGGCCAGGACCGCGCCGACAGGGCCGTAGCCGACGACGACGACGTCGTGGGAGCGCATCGGGGTTAGCCTCCTGACCGTGCTCAGACAGGCCATCCTTGCCGCATCGCGCAACCAGACCGTCCGGCACGTCGTCGCCCGGGCGCCGGTCAGCCGGCGGGTGGTGCGGAGGTTCGTGGCCGGGGAAAGCGCCCAGGACGCGGTCAACGCCACCGCGAAGCTGATCGACGCGGGACTGACGGTCAGCCTGGACCACCTCGGCGAGGACACTCTCGACGCCGGTCAGGCCGAAGCCACGGTCAAGGCCTACCTCGTGCTGCTCGACCACCTCGCCGCCGCCGGGCTGACCCGCGACGGGCGCGCCGAGGTCTCGGTGAAGCTGACCGCCGTCGGCCAGGCGATCGACGAGTCGCTCGCGTTGGACAACGCCCGCACGATCTGCGCGTCCGCGTCCGCCGCGGGCACCACCGTGACCCTCGACATGGAGGACCACACCACCACCGACTCCACTCTGCGCGTGCTCCACGCGCTGCGGGCGGACCACCCGTCCACCGGAGCAGTCCTGCAGGCCTACCTGCACCGCACGGCGGACGACTGCACGGCCCTCGCGGTGGCGGGCTCACGGGTGCGCTTGTGCAAGGGCGCCTACCGCGAGCCCGAGTCCGTGGCGTACCAGAGCCCGGCCGAGGTGGACCGGTCGTTCGTCCGGTGTCTTGAGATCCTCATGGCCGGCCCCGGCTACCCGATGGTGGCCTCGCACGACCCGGCGATGGTGGCCGCCGCCACCTCGCTCGCCGCGCACCGGGCAGCTGGCAGCTACGAGTTCCAGATGCTCTACGGGATCCGGCCGCTCGAGCAGACCCGGCTGGCCGCGGAAGGAGCGACCGTGCGCGTCTACGTGCCCTACGGCGACGAGTGGTACGGCTACCTCATGCGACGCCTCGCCGAACGACCCGCGAACCTGACGTTCTTCCTGCGCGCCCTGGCCTCGCGCACATGACGCGCATTGCGCTGCTCGGCGTCGGCAAGCTCGGAGAGGCGCTCCTGTCGGGGCTGCTGCGGGCCGGGTGGGCCTCCTCCGACATCGTGGTGACCGCGCGGAGGCCGGCGCGCGCCCAGGAACTCACGGCCCGCCACGGGGTCGCTGTGGTGACCAATGCCGACGCCGCGCAGCACGCCGACGTCCTGCTGCTGGCCGTCAAGCCGCAGGACATGGCTGCCCTGCTCGCGGAGCTCTCCGGTGCGGCGCCGGCGGACCGGCTCGTTGTCTCCCTCGCCGCCGGCACGACGACCGCCACTCTCGAGGCGGCCCTCGCCCCGGGCACTCCCGTGATCCGGGTCATGAGCAACACCCCCGTCCTCGTCGACGAGGCCATGTCGGCGATCTCGGCCGGCAGCCACGCCACCGAGGAGCACCTAGCGCTCACGGAGGAACTGCTGCGGCCCGTCGGGCAGACCATCCGCGTCCCCGAGTCCCAACAGGACGCAGTCACGGCCCTGTCGGGCAGTGGGCCGGCGTACTTCTTCTACCTCGTCGAGGCGATGACCGACGCCGGGATCCTGCTCGGGCTGCCCCGTCAGGTCGCCCACGACCTCATCGTGCAGACGGCACTGGGGGCCGCCCTGATGCTGCGGGACTCCGGGGAGCACCCGGTGAAGCTGCGCGAGGCAGTCACATCGCCGGCCGGGACGACGATCAACGCGATCCGGGTGATGGAGGACCACGGGGTCCGCGCGGCCATGCTCGCGGCGCTGGAGGCCGCGCGGGACCGTAGCCGGGAGCTCGCCGGAGGGTGATTGGGACGGACTGGTCCGAACGGACCACTATCGCGATCACTCCTGTCCCGATACCCTCAGTACTTGCACGTTCGTGCTGGCGTGGCCGGTGGGGAAGCCGGCGACCGCGACACGTGCCTACGGCGGTGTGGCGATGATCAGCGACGACCTGGTGGGCCGAGGTTCCCTGGGACAGGGCGACGTGACGAACCTGTCGGAAGTGCGCTTCCTGACCGTGGCCGAAGTCGCCACCGTCATGCGGGTGTCCAAGATGACGGTGTACCGGCTCGTGCATGCCGGCGAGCTGCCGGCTGTGCGGGTGGGCCGCTCCTTCCGCGTCCCCGAGCGTGGCGTGCACGAGTATTTACGGGTGGCGTTCACCGAAGCAGGTTGATTTCTGGTTCGTCGGCGCCCGGGTAGGCTGGCGTTTTCCGTCTCCCTGACAGCAGAGGTCTCGACGTGGGTTCCGTCATCAAGAAGCGCCGCAAGCGGATGGCCAAGAAGAAGCACCGCAAGCTGCTGAAGAAGACCCGCGTCCAGCGCCGCAACAAGAAGTAGCCTCAGCCGGACCGGGGGCGGCAACGGGGCCGCTCGCCGGAACCGCGGAGGCGTTGCGTGGCCCAGCAGTGGCTGACTTTCCTGTCCGACTACGGCCATGAGGACGCGTTCCTCGGCGTCTGCAAGGGCGTTATCGCCCGCACCGCGCCGGACGTGCAGATCCTGGACCTGCTGCACCTCGTCACGCCCCAGGACGTCGAGCAGGGGGCCGCGGTGCTGGCCAGTGCCGTGCCGTACCTGCCCGCGCCGGCCGTCCACCTCGCGCTGGTCGACCCGTTCCGGGCCACGCCGGTCCGCGGGATCGCGGTGCGTACCGCCGACGGTTCGACGTTCGTGGCCCCGGACAACGGGCTGACCAGCCAGGCGTGGGAGGTCGCCGGGGGAGCCGTGGCGGCCCACGTCCTGGACAACCCGGCGCTCTGGCACCCCACGCCCGCCCGCACCTTCCGCGGACGCGACATCTTCTCCCCCGTCGCCGCGCGGCTCGCGTCCGGACTGCCGATTGCCGAGGTGGGCAGCCCCGTCGAGCCCGCTGCGTTGCAGCGGATCACGCTGCGACCCGCAACCGTCGACGACGACCATGTGCACGGCGAGGTGGTCACGGTCGACCACTTCGGGAACCTGACGTTGAACCTGAAGCGCGCCGACCTCGAGGCCGCGGGCATCCACATCGGCGACGACGTGGAGCTGCGGTGCAGCGGAAAGACGATGACGGTGCCGTTCACGCTCACATACGGGGAAGTCGCCCCCGGCCGGGTCGCGCTGTGTGAGGACTCGTTCCGGACAGTGACGATCGCGGTGAACCAGGGTTCGGCGGCCCGGGTGCTGCGCGCGCAGCGGGGCGAGCCGCTGGTCATCGCCCGCCTCCAGCGCGAGGCACCCACCCCCGCCGGCCGGATCGGGGTGTACGACCACAAGCCGTCCGTCGTCACTGCCTGATCGCGTCCACTCCCGCCCAGGGGCGGGGCGGCGGGGGGCCGGCGGGGGGCCGGCGCGTCCCGTTGGCATCGGTAGAGTGCGGTCTTCGACGACTTGCGAGGAGTGTCCGTGCCATCACGTGTCGTCCTCGTCACGGGCGTCAGTCGCTACCTCGGCAGCAGGCTGGCCGGGGTGCTCCAGGCCGACCCGTCCATCGAACGGGTCATCGGCGTGGACACCGTGCCGCCGCGTCCCGACCAGGTGGCGGAGCTCGGCCGGACGGAGTTCGTCCGCGCCGACATCCGCAACCCGATGATCGCCAAGGTCATCGCCCAGGCCGAGGTCGACACGGTCGTCCACATGAACGTCATCGCCACCCCGCTCGGTGCAGGGGGCCGCACGGCGATGAAGGAGATCAACGTCATCGGCACCATGCAGCTGCTCGCGGCGTGCCAGAAGGCCCCGAGCATGCGAAAGCTCGTCGTGAAGTCGACGACGGCCATCTACGGGTCGTCGCCGCGCGACCCAGCGCTGTTCACCGAGGACGTCGAGCCACGCGCGCTGCCGAAGTCGGGCTACGCGAAGGACGCCGTCGAGGTCGAGGGCTACGTGCGCGGCTTCGGCCGGCGCCGGCCCGATGTCGCCCTGAGCCTGCTGCGTTTCACCAACTTCATCGGCCCGACCATCGAGACGCCGCTCACCCGGTACTTCTCGCTGCCGGTGGTGCCGACAGTGTTCGGGTTCGACCCGCGCATCCAGCTCTGCCACGAGGACGACGGCATCGAGGTGCTGCGGCGGATGACGCTCGAAGACCACCCGGGCATCTACAACGTCGGCGGGAACGGGGTGATGCTGCTGTCCCAGGCCATCCGGCGGATGGGGCGACCCACGGTCCCGATCCCGTCCCCGACGGTCACGCTGGTGGCGAAAGCCTTCCGGCAGGCAGGGCTGGTCGACTTCTCCCCCGAGCAGATGCGCTACCTCGAGCACGGCCGGGTCGCTGACGTGTCCCGGCTGGCCGCACGGCTGCACTGGCAGCCCCGCCCGACCCTGACTGCGTTCGCGGACTTCGCCGGGTCGCGCGGCACGTCGTTCATCAGCCCACAGGCTGCGGAGGCCGCCGAGCACCTGATCCTGAGTCTGCTCGCCCGGCGGCGTTCGCTGAGCCGGACCGCAACGTCAGGAGCCGCACGTGCCTGAAGCCACTGTCATCCCGCTCGAGCCCCGGGACGGCCAGCCGGCGAGGGCGCGGCGGGCCGCCGCTCGTCGGCAGTCGTCGGGTTCGGAGGCAGATCCGGGGGTTGGCGCGGGTGTTGGCGCGGGGGTTGGCGCGGGTGTTGGCTCGGGCGTTGGCGCGGGCTCGGAAGTGCCGCCGCCGATGGCACCGGCGTCGGAGTTCGAACGCAAGCTGGCGGGTGGACTGGCCTTCCTGCGCCGCCGCATCACCGGCGACTACGAGGTGGACGAGTTCGGGTTCGACGCCGACCTCACCGACCACGTGCTCCTGCCCCCGTTGCGGCCCCTCTACCGGAACTGGTTCCGGGTGGAGACGCGCGGGCTGGACAACGTCCCGGAAACGGGCGGGGCGCTGGTCGTCGCCAACCACTCGGGGACGCTGCCCCTCGACGCGCTCATGACCGCGCTGGCCTTGTTGGACCACCACCCCGCGCACCGGCATCTGCGGATGCTCGGTGCCGACCTCGTGTTCCGGCTGCCAGTGGTCGCGCCGATCGCCCGTAAGGGAGGCAACACCCTGGCGTGCAACGCCGATGCCGAGCGGCTGCTGTCCAACGGCGAACTGGTCGGGGTCTGGCCGGAAGGCTTCAAAGGGATCGGCAAGCCCTTCAGCGAGCGGTACAAGCTGCAGCGCTTCGGCCGTGGCGGGTTCGTGTCCGCCGCGCTCCGCTGCGGCGCTCCGATCATCCCGTGCTCCATCGTCGGGGCCGAGGAGATCTACCCGATGATCGGGAACGTCCGCGTGCTGGCCCGCCTGCTCGGCATGCCCTACGTGCCGGTCACGCCGACCTTCCCGCTGCTCGGACCGCTGGGAGCCGTTCCGCTGCCCTCGAAGTGGATCATCGAGTTCGGTGAGCCCATCGAGACCGCTGAGCTGGGAGGCCACGCGGCCGCTGAGGACCCTATGTTGGTGTTCAACCTCACCGACCAGGTCCGCGAGACGATCCAGTCGACGCTCTACACGCTGCTGATGCAGCGCCGGTCGGTCTTCTTCTAGCGGCGCAGACCGGTCTGCGGGAGGCTCTAGCGGCGCAGGCGAGTGCGCGGGGGGCTCTGGCGGCGCCGGAGCGCCAGGCCCGCAATGACGCCGCCGACGAGCGCCCCGGTGCCGGCTGCGGCGGGAACGCCGATCTTGGCCGCCTTGCGCCCGGTTCGAAAGTCCCGGATCTCCCAGCCCCGCTTGCGGGCCTGCTCGCGCAGGGTCGTGTCCGGGTTGATGGCCACGGCGTGGCCGACCAGCGACAGCATCGGGACGTCGTTGGCGGAGTCGCTGTACGCGGTACACCGGGACAGGTCCAGCCCCTCCCGCTCGGCGAGTGCGCGGACGGCTTCGGCTTTGGCCGGCCCGTGCAGTGGCTCACCGACAAGCCGACCCGTGTAGAGGCCGTCCTCGACCTCACTCACGGTGCCAAGTGCCCCGGTCAGGCCCAGTCTCGCCGAGATGATCCGCGCCAACTCGACAGGAGTCGCGGTGACCAGCCACACGCGCTGCCCGGCGTCGAGGTGCTGCTGCGCGAGCGCTCTGGTCCCCGACCAGATGCGCCGCTCCATCAGCTCGTCGTAGATCTCCTCGCCGTACGCGACGATGTCGGCGACGGACTTGCCCGCTACCAGCCCCAGCGCCTTGTCGCGCGCGTCGGCGACGGCGCCGAGGTTTTCCCTGCCGCGGACCCGGAACAGCAGCTGCTGCCAGCCGAACCGCAGCAGGTCGCTTGTAGTGACCAGCCCGCGCCCGGCCATGCCCTTACCGAAGAAGTAGATCGACGCCCCACGGATCATGGTGTTGTCGACGTCGAAGAAGGCGGCGGCGGTGGCGTCGACCGGCACGGTCAGCGAGGCCTCGACCTCGGCCACGGCTGCCGAGGCAGCACCAGCCAGGACGGCACTCACCCCGTCGTCGGCGCGGCTGCGCCGGGCTGTGCGGACCACGCGACCTCCTGGCACTCGAGGGCGGGCTTGAGCCTAATGGGCTGGCAGCGCGGGGCCCCGGGAGCGGAGTGGGGCCCGTCAGGCGGCGGGGTCAGCGGGGTGGCGTCGACCCCGCCGTGTCGTTGAGGTTGTGCTCGATCCCCGCGATCAGGAGGCCGAGCATCTCCTGGAGGGCCACCTCGGCGGGCCGGCCCTTGCTTGCCGCGTATTCCGCGAGAGTCGGCGTGGATGAGTGAGCAGGCGTGCGCATCCGGGACGTGCCGGGTGTCCCCGTAGACCGCTCGGCCTCGCGCAGCACCGCGTGTCCGAGGACCAACGCGTGCATGGCGGCGTAGGCGACCCCAGCGCCTCGAAGCGGCAAGCCTCCGTCGAGGAGCAGCTGCAGCATGTGATCGGCGACCGAGGCCGCCAGCTCTGTGCGCATCTGGCCCTCGGCGAAGGCCTCGATGAGCGCGTGGTGCTCATCGATCAACTCGCTGAGGCTGCCCGCGAACATGCGCAGCGCCTCGGGCCAGAGCTCTGGCCAGACGAACCCGGCCAGCTTGGTGCTGATCAGGCGGTCGACGACCAGCCCGTAGAGCTCCTCGCGGGATCCCACATACGTGTAGATGGCCATCGAGGTGACGCCAAGCTCGCGCGCAACCGCGCGCAAGGACAGTGCCTTGAAGCCCTGGCTATCGACCACAGCCAGGGCGGCGTCGACCAGATCGTCCTGGGTGAACCGCGGTTTCGGCCCCGGCTTGCGCCGTATCGCCGCTTCCGACATGGCGATCACTGTACGGCAGCAAGAAATGTTGACGGGGGGAGTCGGCGCTAATACTATGCATCGCATAGCAATAGGGCTCGTTCGGCGGGAGGAAGCTCGGGTGGACACCGTCGTGGCGTCAGGGGCCGTGGCACTCGCGGTGCGCGAGTTCGGGGGGACCGGATCCCCCATGCTGCTGTTGCACGGCGCCGGCAGCACGCTGGCCGACATGGCCCCGCTGGCTACCCACCTCACGGCCGACCATCGCGTCGTAGGGATGGATCTGCGCAACCACGGGCAGTCTGGCGACGGTCCCTGGAGCTGGGACGCAGTCCTCGGCGACGTCCGGGCTGTCATCGAGCAGCTGGAGCTGACCAGCCCGATCCTGGTCGGGCACTCCCTCGGCGGCATGCTCGCGGTCATGTACTCGCACTGCCGCGGGGGGATCGCCGGTGCGGTCAACCTTGATGGTTTCGGCACCGGTGCCCCGGACCAGTACGACATGGACCCGGCCGAGGTCGTCCGCCTGCTCCAACGCCTACACAGCCTCACCGATGAGAAAGTTGACTCGCTGACCCAACCCCAGACCAGCGAGCAGGTCAGCACGTCACGGCGCGCGTGGGTGAGCGCGGCGAGTGCACTCGGGCTTGAGACGAGCCAGGCCGAAGAGGCCTTCGACCGTCCTCTGGTCGCCGGCCCGCGCGGCACACTGGTCCGCCGTCCGGTGGCAGAACGCCTGGCGCAGCTGAGAACCTGCATCGACGAGTTGGACGTGCTGGGTCTCTACCGGCAGACAGCCGCCCCGCACCTGGTCTACGTCGCAGTCCGGGCTCAACCGGACCCCAGCCTGCCGCCCGAGCTGAACGCGCTGGCCCTCGCCCGCCAGCGCGCCGTTGCCGGGCAGGTGCGCGCCATCGCCCTCGCCCGGCCGAACATCCAGGTCATCGAGCTCGACGCCACTCACGGCCTCGTGTACGAGCAGCCGAACATCATCGCCGGCCAGATCTGCGCGTTCGCATCACGACTGGCATGTCTGGCTGGCGCCCGTTCGATGACACGCCTTCCGCCCGGGCCAGGCATGGCAGACGAGGAGCGGACATGATCCGACGCGGCATGGGTGGTCTTCGGGCGGCGACGGCGGTCGGGGCCGTTGTCGTGCTCGCGGGCTGCGGAAGCACGGTTGCGCAGACCGCAGGGACCTCCGCTCGTTCGCTCGGTGCCGTCACGGACCAGAATGGCCTGGCAGCGCCAGGCGCGTCCGTGGGGTCGGCCGTGACCGCCGGGGCCGGCTCGCCAGGTACGACGAACGGTGGCAGCAGCGCCGGCACCGCCACCTCCGGGAACCAGGGGACGGCTGTCGCGCCTGGCGCGGGCCTGGGGCCAGGGCCGGCCTCCGGAGGCGGCGGAGCTCCCACGGGGGCCCTGCAGGGCCTGGGCGTCACTGCGACGTCCATCTCGGTCGGCATCCCCTACTTCACCAACGGAGACGCCTACAACGCCGCTGCGGGGGCGGCCGTCAAGAACGGAGACCCCAGAGCGGACTGGCAAGCCGTGGTCGAGGACATCAACGCGCACGGCGGCATTACCGGCCGCAAGCTCGTCGCGGTGTTCCACGCCTATGACGCGAACTCCACTCAGCCCGGAGCCACCCAGGACCAGGCGGCCTGCTCGGACTTCACGCAGGACCATCGCGTCTTCGCGGTGCTCGGCCGATCTACCGACGTCCTTGACGCCTGCCTGCAGAACGCCGGCGTGATCCATCTCGACGCCGGCTCCATCATCGGGCCGGACAAGAAGACCTTCGAGCCGCTGCCGCTGTACTTCAACAGCACCCTGTCCCAAGAGCGGATGATGGCCGACGAGGTGGGCGTCTTCCGCCGCACCGGGTACTTCTCGGCGTGGGACTACGGCACCGGTAAGCCAGGTGCGTTGCCCGTCAAGCTCGGCATCCTCAGCTTGGACACCCCGCAGTGGGAGCGGCCACTCGAGAGCACGCTCCTGCCGGCCCTCGCGCGTGCCGGTCATCCCGTGGCCGGCACAGACGTCGTCCGCGTGCACAGCCCGAAAAGCCAGGCCGAGATCGCGCAGTCCGTCAATGACGTGCAGGGCGCGGTCTTGAAATTTCGCACCGACGGGGTCACGCACCTGATCCTGCTTGACGCGAACGGCTCGCTCACGCTGCTGTTCGCCAAGCCGGCTCAGGGCCAGCGCTACTTCCCGCGGCTCGGCATCAACTCGGCGTCTGGGGTGCAGGCGCTGGCGGACCAGGGCGTCATCGGGAACGACCAGCTCGGCGGTGCCATCGGTCTGGGATGGATCCCGAGCGTGGACCTGCCGGCTGCGGCGAGTCCGAAGTATGCAACGAACGCTTCCAGGCGTTGTCTGAAGGTGATGAAGACCTACACCGGCAACGACTACACCTCCACGGCAGCCGCCACAGCCTTCGGCATCTGTGACATGGGCAACCTGTTCTCCGCCGGCGTCCGGGGGGCCGGCTCAAGGATCACGAGTACCTCTGTCCGCACGGCCTTGGAGTCCCTGGGGACGGGCTTTGCCGCAGCCGCCCTGCCCGAGGAGTTCTACGGCCCCGCTCGGCACGACGGCACCCAGCGCGGTTTCGACCTGCAGTGGAGTACAGACTGCACCTGCGCGCTGTACGCCGGCGCCCATGAGATCCCATGACGGCCCCGCCGATGAATTCGCCCGTAGGCGTGCCCGACAGGGCTGTCGCCCGCCGGCCGCGGGCGGGCCAGCTGCACGATCTGACCGCGATCGAGCAGCGGGACATGTTGCGCCGGCGCGAGCTCAGCGCGACGGAGCTGCTCGAGCACTACCTGGCGCGCATCGGCGAGCACAGCGCGCGGTTGGGCGCGTTCGTGCGGGTGACCGAGGATCTGGCCCGGCGTGAGGCGCAGGCAGCAGATGAGCTGCTGAGGGGCCCAGCCGGAGATCTGCCACCACTGCTGGGCTTGCCCCTGGCCTTCAAGGACCTCCACCCTGTCGCCGGTGTGCCCACGAGCTTCTGCTCGCAGGCCATCGCCGAACAGGTGCCTTCGACGGACGGGCATGTCGTCGGACTGCTGCGCCGCGCCGGCGTGGTCACTGTCGGCACGACGCAGGCACCGGAGTTCGGCCCCACCTGCTACACGGAGACCGACGTGCTCGACCAGCCGGCCGTCACGCCGTACGACAGCGGCCGCTATGCCAGCGGCAGCAGCGGGGGGTCGGCCGCAGCGGTCGCTGCCGGGCTGTTGCCCTTCGGCCACGGGAGTGACGGCGCAGGGTCGACGCGCACGCCGGCCGCAGTGTGTGGCCTGGTCGGGATCAAGGCAACTCGCGGGCGCGTCAGCATGGCCCCGATGTCGAGCTTTCGGAGCTGGGGCTCAGAGGGCCCGCTGGCGCGGACCGTGGCGGACGCAGCGATGCTGCTCGAGGCGATGGCCGAACCGCCCCCAGGGGATCTGTACGCCGTCCCGCGGGAGACGTCGTTCCTCGACGCCGCCGGCCGCCCGCCTGGTCGCCCGCTGCGGATCCTCCGCTATAGCGACCCCGGTCTCGGCATCGAGATCAGTCCGGAGGTCGCGACCGCACTGGACGAGGCCACCGCTTTGCTGACGCAGCTCGGGCACACCGTGACACTCGGCGCAAACCCGCGGCCGTGGGATGACGAGCTCCTTCAAGCCATGCTGGCCACGTTCGGCGTCAGCCTGATGGCCACGGCGAGGGCCGTCGTTGCCCCAGAGCGGTGGCCGCTGATGCGGCCGTTCACGAGATGGGCGATCGAGCACGCCGGGAACATCGATGCGGCTGACTTTGTGGCTGCGAGCGGGCTTCTCGCCCGGGCAGCCTCGGCGCACCTGACGGCCACGGCGGGTTACGACGTGATCCTCACGCCAACTACGACGCAACCTGCTGTGCCCATAGGTTGGTTCACCCGGGACGGGGTGGAGAACGAGGGGAGACACATGCTCGGCTGGTCTGCCTTCACCCCCTGGGCGAACCTCACCGGCCAGCCTGCCCTGTCGTTACCGCTGAGCGAGACAGCGAGCGGCCTTCCCGTCGGGCTCATGCTCACCGCTGCGCGTCGCGGTGAGGACGCCCTCCTCATCTCACTCGCCGGTCAGGTGGAGGCTGCCGCACCGTTCAGCCATCGGCACCCGCCGCAATGGTGATCAGCTCCGCACGTGAGCCGGGGAGCACCACGGTGCCAACTCCGGGGGATCGACCGGGCGCACCATGAACTCCTCGACGCGCGCGGCGGAGGGCAACCCTGACTTGACGGCCTTCGTGGCCGCCGAAAGCGAACGGCTCCGCGTGCCCGGTGCCGCGGTGGGAGTCCTCCACGGCGACCTGGTCCACATGGCCGCTCACGGCGTCACCGACAGGCTGCACCCGCGCCCGATCGACGCTGACACGCTCTTCCTGATCGGGTCGACGACGAAGACCTTCACGGCCACCACGATGATGACGCTGGTCCAGGAAGGCGCGCTCTCACTCGACGACCGGGTCATCGATCACCTTCCCGAGCTGGAGCTCTCCGACGCCTCCGCTCGTGCGAGTGTCACCGTCGGTCAGCTGTTCGATCACACAGCCGGTTGGCGCGGTGACATCGAGGCCGACACCGGCTGGGGAGACGACGCGCTCAGTCGCGCCCTGCCCGAGGTTGCCGCGCACGTCCCGCAGATCTTCGCGCCCGGCTGGACGGCCTCGTACAACAATCTGTCCCTCATCCTGGCTGGTCGCCTCATCGAGCGAGTCGCCGGCACCGCTTATGAAGCCCTCGTGCGGACGCGCCTGCTCGAGCCGCTGGGGATGACCAACACCTTTTTCCTTCCCTGGGAGGTCGCCACCCGTCCCCTCGCGGCCGGGCACGTGGTGACGGACGATGCTCCGGAGCCGACGTACGTCTGGCCCATGTCACGAGCGATGGGACCCGCTGGGGGCGCCGTCAGCTCCCTGCGGGACCAACTGCGCTATGCCGCCTTTCACCTGGACGGCACCGCGCCGGGCACACCACCGCTGCGCGATGACCTGCGCCTGGGCATGCAGCAGTCGCGGGTCTCGCTGCCGGCGGCGCTGTCGGGAGTGGGTGTCTCGTGGCTGCTCAACGACCGCGACGGCCTGGGCCTGGTCTCACACGGCGGCAACTGCTCGAACCTGTATGTCTCGTCGTTCGTGCTCGCCCCCGCGGAGCGTTTCGCCGTCACGGTGCTCACCAACAGCCGCGGCGGCTCAGCGCTGGGCGGCCGCGTCCTCGACTGGGCGCTGGAGCACTACCTCGGCCGCGGAGGGGCAGCCGCGCCGGCGCCGCTCGCGTTGACCCCTGAGCTCGAGCGTGAGTACGTCGGCAGGTACGACGCCGGTCAGTGGGACCAGGAGATCACAGCGGTCGGCGGCAGGCTCTTCACGCAGATGTGTCTCACCGATGTTCCTGCGGACACTCCGGAGGCAGTGCTTGCCGCCTTCCGCCAGCCACCGACCGAGCTCGTGATCACCGCGCGGGACGTGGTGGCTCCCGCCACGGCCCCGCAGCACAGCGCGGGTGACTTCGTTCGTGGCCCGGACGGCAAGGTCGCGTTTCTTCGCTACGGGATGCGGCTCGCGCGTCGGCGCAGCTAACGTCCGCCGCTGCCCTTCCCGCCGCGTTCGCGGCGCCCGTGGCACGGGCGGTTCCCCGCCGAAGGGGTCCTCGAGGCCGGGAACGCAGAAGGGCCCCGCTCCGAGGAGCGGGGCCCTTCTGGCGATCAGGTGTTGTTAGGCGCTGAACACCGAGCGCCGACGACGGACCACCAGAGCCGCGCCGACGAGCAGCGTGGCGACCGCACCGGTCAGCGGCAGCGAGGCACCCGTGCGGGGCAGGCTGTGCGTCACGGACGGGGTGGCGGCGGAGCTCTTGGCGACGTCGACCGGGGCAGCGACAACCTGGCTGCCGACGGCGGCGTTGGCGCGGACCAGGTCCAGCGTCAGGAACTTCTTGTCCGCTGCGAGCAGGCCAGCGGTGTGCAGGACCGGCGGGTCGATCGTCACGGTGGTGGCGGCGACAGTCGCGGCGGCGGCGGAGCCGTCGGGCGAGGCGGTCGTGGTGCCCTTGCCGATGACGACGTTGATGCCAGCGAGCTGGTTGAGCAGGCCGTTCACGGTCGCCAGGGCGCCGTTGACGGTGTCCTGCAGCCCGGCCGGGAGGGCCGAACCGACGGTGCCACCGACATTGAGGCCATGCTCGTCGAGCAGCGCGGTGAGAGCACCGTTGGCCACGTCGACCTTCAGAACCGGAGCGTGCGTCGTGGCGACGGCGCTACCGGGCACGCCACCAGCGGTGGCGGTCGCCTCGGACGTGATCGCCTCGATCTTGACCAGGCCGTTGAGCACGTTGAGGTTCTTCACCGTGTTCGTGACGTCCGACGTGAGGGCCTTGCCGCTGCGCGTGATGGTCTGGTTGCTCGTGACGGCGTCGAGCGTCACCAAGTTGCTGGCCGCGTTGAGGCTGCCGAGCGTGTCGGTGAGGCCGCTGAGCGTGCTGGTCAGCGTCGACACCGCGCTGTTGACCGCGGCCTGAGCCGGGGCGGTGAGCGGTGCGGCGGTGTTGTTGGTGGCCGCGTTGAGCTGGCTGATCGCGCCGTTGAGCGTGTTGGCCACGGTCGGGGCAGCGGTTCCGCCGGCGTTCGTGGCGGTCGAGAGGGCGCTGTTGAGCGTCGCCGCGACGGGCAGCTTGACCGCGTCGAGGGAGGCCGGCAGGGCGCCGAGGCCACCGATGTTGATGTGGGCAACCGCGCTGTCGCTCTCAGCGATGACACCGTCGAGCGAGGGCTGCGCGACCTTGCTCAGCAGCGGCAGCAGGCGGATCTGCAGGCCGGGCTGGTTGATGTCGACAGGGCCGGCGCTGGTGTCCTGCGACTTGGCGTCGAGGGAGGCGGCGGTGGTCCGGTTGAGCAGGTCGGAGAGCACCGGGGTGGTGCCCTTGCCCAGGACGGCCGACGTGACGGCCATCGGGGTCCCGACGTTGGAGACCTTGCCGTCGGTCAGCGAGATCGTCTGCTCGATCGTCTTGCCCAGCACGCCCGAGAGGGCGTCGGGAAGGTTGATGGTGAGCTTCAGCGCGTAGCCGTCGCCCGAGCCGGCCATGCGGCTGGTGTCGACTGCAGCGACGGCCGAGGCCGTGCCCGCGCCGGTCGCGACGAGCGTGCCCGTCGCGATGGCCAGCGCGGTAAGCCGCGTGACCTGTCCCTTGACTGCCATGATGTGTCCCTCCGGAAATCAGCGTGTTCGGCGCGTGTATCGACATTCAGGCCGATCTGCTGAAGCGGGACATTTCGGTCCGCCGTGGCGATCGCCTTGCACACCGTAACGACGCGTTGGGCAGAGGGTGACGCGGGCCACCCGAAAAAGTTCCTGATGCGGCGGAAAAATCTTCCCTGAACCAGTCAAAAGCGGACAAACCAGGGCACTTGATGGCCCTGGAATCCTCAGAGCGGGCTACACGGTCATCGTCGGACATAGTCAGAACGGGCCAGCAGTGTCTGGTCACCGGTCCGTGGATTGATGCCGATTTGTTACCCGGGCACAGGCCGCCTGGCCGACTGCGGCAACAGCTGGGCGCCGAGGGGCGGCTCGCCTGCTCGGAGTGTGCCTTGCGGTCCGGGCGCCGGCGCCTGCGGCGGAGTTGCCGTTTGCCGCGGGAGGCGCGGCACGCCCC
>JALYIZ010000021.1 GCA_030775505.1 Actinomycetota bacterium
AGGTGAAGGCGAAGGCCGATGCCGACGTCGAGCAGGCGGATGTCGAGGCCGCCAAGGCGGACGCGGACGCGCAGAAGGCCGACGCCGAGGCGCAGAAGGCCGACGAGGACGCACAGAGGGCGGATGCCGATGCGGCTGCCGCCGATGCTGCCGCCGCAAGGGCCGACGCGGACTGCGCAGCTGCCGCCGACACAGACACCGGGCAGGGCGGCGGTTCGACGAGCGGGTCGGGTGCGACGAGCGGGTCGGGTGCGACGAGCGGGTCGGGTGCGACGAGCGGGTCGGGTTCGACAGGTGCCAGCTCCTCGAGCAGCGCTGCCTCTTCGAGCAGCACCGCTTCCTCGAGCAGTACGGCTTCCTCGAGCAGTTCCGCTACCTCGAGCAGCACGGCGGCCTCGAGCACGGGAACGTCACCGGTCGGGGCAGTGACGGTCCCGGTCGTGACGACGCCGGTCGTGACGACGCCGGTCGTGACGACGCCGGTCGTGACAACGCCGTTCGTGACAACGCCGGTCGTGACGACCGGTCAGGGCTCGGCAGCACAGGCGTCCAGCGGCGGCGGTGGGTCCGCGCTGGCGGCTCCCGCGCCGCAACTGGTCCCGGGCCTCGGTCCCGTGATGCTTCCGATCACCCTCCCCGGGACGGTTGCTACACCGGTCACAGTCCCCGCCCGGACGCCCGCGCGACCGCAGCTGCCGACAGGCGGCACCTTCACGGGCGGCGGTGGTCAGACAGTCCTGACACCCGCTGCGCCAGCAGCTCCCGCTGTGACGCACTCGTCGACCCGGGTCGCCCTCGGCGCCACCGGTGGCGCCGCGACCGCCTTCGCCGCGGCGTTGCCGTTCACCGGGGTGAGCCACCTGCCCGACCTGCTCGCCGCGGGCATCGGTTCCCTGGTCGGCGGGATGTTCCTCGTCGTCGCCGCCAGGCGCCGAATGGTCTGAGCAACTTTCCCGTCGCGGGCCGTGTGCGAGTCTCCTCGCATGCGGCCCGTGACGCTGCGGGGCGCCTCCCCGTACCTACTCGCAGCCTTGTTCACGACCACCGGGATCCTGCACTTCGTGACACCCCGGACCTTCGACGCGATCATCCCCAACGCTGTCCCGGCAAAGCGCGCAGTCACCTACCTCAGCGGAGTGGGTGAGCTGGCGTGTGCCGGCGCGCTCATCCGACGGCGGACGCGACTCTGGGGGGCGCGGGCGTCGTTCATGCTGCTGGTGGTGGTTTTTCCCGCCAACATCCAGATGGCCCTCGACGCGCGCGGCGCCATCGGCCGGGCTCTGGCCTATGGGCGGCTCCCTGTCCAGCTCCCGCTGCTGTGGTGGGCCTGGGCTGTCCACCGGGACACAACCCGTCGCCAGGGCGCGACGTTCACGCGGCCGGCTCGTTGAGCAGGAGTGCCCCTGCCCTCCCGGACCGCCCTGCTCGTCGCGTGCTCGCTTCTCCTCGGGCTACCTGCCCTTGCCCACGCCGCACCGGCTGACTGCCTCAAGGACTCCGGCGTCGGCGCGGTCCTGTGTGCTGTGCAGGAAGGTGGCGGCGCCGTCCAGCAGGCGGAAGCCCCGCTGGTGGGGCCGCGCGACGCCGTGCGGACGGGGAGCGACACGGCACTGGAGGCAGCGGGGATCTGTGACCCGAGCGACCACGCGGGCTGCCTGCTCCCGTTCCCCAACGACCGGTTCACGGTTGCTGACCCGACAACCGCCACGGGCCGGCGGATCAACATCAGCCCGCTCGCGACCCCCAGGAACGTGGCCGGGAAGCCGATCGACACCCGGGAGTGGAACCGCAACGACGGCTGGTCGCCTGGTTCGGCACTGCTGACCAGCGTGCCCGGCGTCGACGTCGCAGCGAGCGCGATCCCGACCATCGCCGACATCGGCGCCTCGCTGTCACCACGGGCCCCGATCGTCCTCATTGACACCGTCACCGGCCGCCGTCACCCCTACTGGGCCGAGCTCGACGGCCAGCCAACCGGTGGCGAGCAGCCACTGCTGATCGTGCGTCCCGCTGTCAACTTCACGGAGGGCCACCGGTACGTCGTGGGCCTCCGCAACCTCCGGAACCGGGCGGGCAACGTCATCCCGCCGGGAGCCGTCTTCGCTGCGAAGGCCGCGAGCGCCAATGGGACAGACCCGGTCTTCGGACCGCTGGCGCGGGCGGGTATCGCCCCCAAGGACCTCTACCTGGCCTGGACGTTCACCATCGCCAGTACCCGGAACAACACCGCCAGGATGCTGCACATCCGGGACGACGCCTTCGCCTCACTGAACGGCGGAACGCCAACGTTCACCGTCGGCGCGGTCACCGACCGCTACAGCGACAGGATTGCCCGCAGGGTCACCGGGACGTTCACCCTCCCCAACTACCTGATCACTCCGGTCAACCACAGTGAGCCGGTTCTCGGCACCGATCCCGGGCCGCCCGGCAACGGCTTCTTCTACCTTCCCGGACACGATCTACCAGACCGGAACGGGTCGTTCACCGCCACCTTCACCTGCGACATCCCGGCCGCGGCCAGCCAGCGGCCGGCTCGGGGCGCCATTTACGGACACGGCCTCCTCGGTGGCCAGGGCGAGGTGGGAGCCGACAACGTCGCCAAGATGGGCGCGGAGAACGACGTCGTGTACTGCGCCACGGACTGGTACGGCATGGCCACCGGTGACGTGCCGGCGGTGGCCACGATGCTCACCGACATGAGCGGGTTCCCGACGCTTGCTGACCGGGTGCAACAGGGGATGCTCGCCCAGCTGTTTCTCGCCAGGCTGATGAAAGACCCCCGTGGGTTCGCCAGCGCACCGGCGTTCAGCCAATCAGGGCGGCCGCTGCTGGCGAGCGGATCGGTGTACTACGACGGCAACAGCCAAGGGGGCATCATCGGCGGCGCGCTCATGGCCGTGGCCCAGGACTTCACCAGAGGAGTTCTCGGCGTCCCAGGGATGAACTACTCGACCCTGCTGGACCGGTCGAGCGACTTCTCGCGGTACGCGGCCGTCCTCAACGCCGCCTACCCGAGCGAGGTGGACCGGGAGATCCTGTTCGGCCTGATCCAGATGCTGTGGGACCGCGCTGAGGCGGACGGCTACGCAGCGCACATCACGAGGGACCCGTTACCCGGAACGCCAGTGCACCAGGTCCTCATGGACGTGGCCTTCGGCGACCACCAGGTGGCGAACGCGGCAGCCGAGGTGGAGGCGCGCACCATCGGCGTGGCCACCAATCCTGGCTTCGTCCGTGCGGGGCGCCACTGGGCCCGCCAGCCAGGCTGGGCGATCCCGCGCATCAGCAGGTTCCCTTTCGCGGGGTCGGCGCTGGTGTACTGGGACAGCGGATCGGACACCCCACCCAATGACAACGTGCCCCCCCGGGCGGCGACGCGCCACGGAGATCCGCACGAGGACCCGCGGGCGACCTACCTGGCCCGCGTGCAGAAGTCGGCCTTCCTGTGGCCGCACGGCATGCTCGTGGACGTCTGCGGCGGCCGGGCGTGTCTCGCCAGACCTCTGGGACCCGAGGACCCGCCGGCCCACCGGTAGAGCAGGACTGCACCCGAAGACGCAGAAGAGATGCACATGCACCTCCGACGACACGCCCGCCGAGTCCTCCTCCGACGGGTTCTGGGCGTTTGCCTGACCGTGGGGGTGGTCGCACCAACCGTTGCCTACGCCACGCCGGGTGGGGCCAGTGGCTATGACGTCACCGTCACCCGGACCGAGTACGGGATCCCACATCCTGGCCAAAGACTTCCCTTCGCTGGGGTACGGGTACGGGTACACGTTCGCCCAGGACGACCTGTGCGTCATGGCCGAGGACTACGTGACCGTGGACGCCCGCCGGTCGGCGGAGTTCGGGCCGACGGCAAGCTACCTGCAACGCGGTAACGGGTTCAGCGCGGTCAACCTGAACAGCGACATGTTCTACCAGCAGGTCATCGACGGTCGCCTTGTCGAAAAGCTCATCGCGACACCTGCCCCGCGTGGCCCGCGCGACGAGGTCAAGCAACTTGTTCGCGGCTACGTCGCGGGCTACAACCGATATCTGCACGACATCGGCGGGGCTGCCGGGGTGAAGGACCCCACCTGCTCGGGCAAGCCCTGGGTCCGGCCCATCCAGGAGATCACGGCCTGGCGACGCTTCTACCAGCTCTCGCTTCTCGCCAGCGGTGGAGTCTTCCTCGACGGCGCCGGAGCCGCTCAGCCGCCTGGCCCGGGATCCCTGCCGGTCGGCCTGGACGTACCAGCCACGGTCCACGCGCTGGCGGGTCGGCTCGACCTGCCGATCGGCTCCAACGCGGTGGCGGTGGGCCGTGCTGGAACCCGCGGACCGAACGCCGGCCACGGGCTGCTGCTGGGCAACCCGCACTTCCCGTGGTACGGGCCAGAACGGTTCTACCAGGCGCAACTCACCGTTCCCGGCAGGATGGACGTCGAAGGCGGATCGCTGCTCGGGGTTCCCCTCGTGCTGATCGGGCACACCGCGAACCTGGCCTGGTCGCACACCGTCAGCACGGCTCGGCGGTTTACCCCCTACCAACTGACATTGGTGCCCGGCGACCCGACGTCCTACCTGCTCGACGGTGTCCCGACCCCCATGAGTCGCCGGGTCGTGACAGTCCCGTCCCGCCAGGCCGACGGATCAGTGGCGCCGGTCAGCCGGACGTTGTACAGCACGCGCTACGGGCCCGTGATCAGCTCGATCAGCGGTGTGCCGTTGCCGTGGACCCCGCTGACCGCGTTCACCTACCGCGACGCCAACGCCGACAACTTCCGGGTCTTCAACCACTTCTTCGACACCGACCAAGCCCAGTCGACGGCCGCGTACCTGTCGATCCTCAAGCGCTACCAGGGGATTCCCTGGGTGAACAGCATCGCCGCCGACCGGGCGGGTAACGCCCTGTACGCCGACATCGGGTCGATGCCCCACGTCACAGATGCCGAGGCCAGCGCCTGCAACACGCCGCTGGGTACAGCGCTGTTCGCTGCGCAGCGCATCCCGGTCCTGGACGGCTCGAAGGCTGCCTGTGACTGGGGAACGGATGCAGATGCCGCTCAACCCGGCCTGCTGGGTCCCTCGCGTCAGCCCTACCTGGTGCGCACCGACTACGTCACGAACAGCAACGACAGCTACTGGCTGGCCAACCCCGCGGCCCCTCTCACCGGTTTCGCGCGCATCATCGGTGACGAGGGGACTGCGAGGACCTTGCGCACGCGTATCGGCCTGGTCATGACGCAGGAGCGGCTCGCCGCCGGTGGCTTCACCCGCCAGGACATGCAGGACATGGTGTTCAACGACCGGCAGTACGGCGCGGAACTCGGCCGTGACGCGGTCGTGTCCATGTGCCGGACCTTCCCGGCTGGCACAGCGCCGTCGAGTGGGGGACCGGTGGCGGTAGGTCCGGCCTGCGACGTGCTGGCTGCCTGGGACCGACGTGAAGACCCGACGTCCCGCGGCTCCCTGCTGTGGCGCACGTTCTGGGCGGCGGCACTGGCCGTGCAAGGTGGACCATGGTCGGACTCGTTCAGCGCCAGCGACCCGGTCCACACACCGCGAGTAGTGAACACGGCTAACCCACTCGTCCAGCGGTCCTTCGGGGACGCGGTCGCAGCGCTGACGAATGCCGGGATCCCGCTCGACGCGGCGCAGGGTGGATTCCAGTACGCCCTGCGTGGCGCCGAGCGCATTGCCATCCCGGGCGGCGCAGGTACCCCTGAGGGTGACTTCAACGCCATCAACATCCGCCTGGACCCCTCCCGAGGGCCGGCGGGTTTCAGCGACCCGCAGCACGGCTCCTCCTACATCCAGGTAGTCAGCTGGACCGCCTCCGCCTGCCCTGACGCCCGGACACTTCTCACCTACTCGGAGTCGCCGGACCGGACCTCGGCCCACTACGCAGACCAGACGAGGCTGTTCAGCCGAAAGGCGTGGGTCGTGGAGCGGTTCTGCGCCGCCGACGTGGCAGGGCATGCCCTGAGTCGGGTGCGACTGCGCGGGTAGCGCCCGACCGGCTAGGCGCTGGTCGTGGCGCGGCGGGACCGCGGGTGGGCGCCCAGGGCGAACGTCCGGCGGTCCCAGAGCTTGATGCCGCCCAGAATCCCCGCGTCGTTGCTGACCGTCATCACGCGTTCGGGCAGGGGGGCCGGCAGCCGCTGGGCGTTGCCACCGCCGATGTAGAGCCGGTCGAAGTTCACCAGCACGTCGAGGACGTCAACGGCTTCGAGCACCCGGCGCCGCCACTTCGCGTTGCCCACCTTCTTGCGGGCGGCTTCACCCAGTCTTTCGTTGTAGGTCTCACCGCGCCGCAACGGATGGTGCCCCAGCTCGAGGTGCGGGCAGACCTGGCCGTCGACGAACAGGGCGGTACCGACGCCGGTCCCCAGCGTGACCACCAGCTCGATGCCCGTCCCGCTGACGACACCGGCGCCCTGCACGTCGGCGTCGTTGGCCACGCGCGTCGGCTTGCCCAGCGCCTCGGTCAGCGCGCCGGCCAGGTCGAAGTCGCTCCAGGCGGTGACCAGGCCCTTCTGCGGCTTTGCGTCGGGACCGGCTGCGCCGAGGAAGTGCGGTGCTGTGCGGATCCTGCCCTCCCTGACCACCCCCGGGAACCCGACGGACGCCCGCTCCGCAGGGGGCAGTGGGGCGATCAGGCCCTGCAACGCAGCAACCAGGCCCTGGGGAGATAGCGGGTAGGGCGTCGGAATGCGCACCCGGTCGCTCAGCATCTGTCCTGAAGCGGCCAGCACGGAGGCCTTGAGGCCAGTGCCGCCGATGTCGATCGCCAGCGTGTTCACGGCAGGTTCCTGTCGACGAGGGTGGCCCGGCCCAGCTCCGACAGCGGGGCGATGCGTTCCTCGTAGCCGTCGAAGCCGTCGCCGACCATCGCCCCGAAGCGGACGCGCGCGACGATCCCGGCGCAGACCACGGCAAGCTTGAAGTAGGCGAAGGCCACGTACCAGGGGAGCTCCGTGAGGTCGGCGCCGCTAGCCGTCGCGTAGTAGTCGGCTACCTCGGCGCGGCTCAGAAAGCCGGGTAGGGCGGTGACCGAGGGCACGACAGCGCCACCCTTCAGCAGGGAGCTGTCGTCGGCCTGGGACCAGTAGACGAGAAGCATCCCGACATCAGCGAGCGGATCGCCGAGCGTCGACATCTCCCAGTCCAGAACGGCATTCACGCGCCCTGGCTGCGTCGGGTGCAACAGCGTGTTGTCCAGTCGGTAGTCACCGTGCACGATGCCCGTCCGCAGCGTGGCGGGCACACTGGCGGCGAGCTCCTCTGCGAGGGCGTCCACTCCTTCCGCTCCGTCGATCCGGGTGGCGGCCCACTGCTTGCCCCACCGGGACAGCTGTCGCGTCAGGTAGCCAGCCGGGCGGCCGAAGTCCCCCAGGCCTACGGCGTCGGCATCCACCTGATGAAGGGCCACGAGGACGTCGAGCAGGCCGGTGGAGATGGCACGTCGCGCCGCAGGAGTGTCGGCATAGCCCTCGGGGAGCGCGGTGGTGCAGATGTGGCCCTCCACCCGACTCATCAGGTAGAAGGGCTGACCGAGCACGTCGGCGTCCGTGCACAGGTGGACCGCCCGGGGGACCGGCACTCCGGTGGCACCGAGAGCGGAAATGACGCGGTACTCCCGGCCCATGTCATGGGCGGTCGGCAACACGTGCCCGAGCGGGGGGCGGCGCAGGATCAGGGATCCGGCGGCGGCATCCACGCGGTAGGTGAGGTTGGACTTCCCCCCTGCGATGCGGCTGACGGAGCAGTGCCGCCACTGGGGCTCCCCGAGCGTCCGGGCGAGGTAGGGCCCGACGACGGCGGGGTCAGCCCCGGAAATCTCCTCGCTCATGGGGCGACACTATCCAGCGCGCACCGTGGTGGGTCACGCCCGAACCTTTACGCAGGCTGACGCGACGTTGGCGATCCGGGACGCCCTTGCCTAGCGTGCCCCGGGGGGCGTGCGAGGAGGCGGCGTGTTGCGAGGTCGATGGGCCCGGGTGGTCCTGACGACAACGGCGGTACAGGCCGCCGCATTCCTGGTTGTCGGCTGCGCCGGCTCGGGTCGAGCGGCGCCGGCACCCGTGATCTCGCTCAACGGGGCTGGGACGCCGGCGAGCACGGGCCAGTCGCCCGTGCCCGTCGAGAGCAACCCGCCCGGCGACAGCCCGGACGGACTGGGGTATGTGGTCTACAGCAGCCCGACTGGTCACTACTCGTTCACGCACCCGGAAGGATGGGTCCAGACGGGGCAGGCCGCGGCCGTCACGTTCGTCGGCAAGCTGAGCGGTGTGCATGCAGAGCCGGGAGTGAGGAAGGCGCCGCCGACCCCCGCGGACGCGCGTACGGAGATCCCCGCGCTGCAGGCCGCGCAGGCAGCGTTCGAGGTCCGGACCGTCGGTGCCGCGTCACTGCCCGCCGGCAACGGAGTGCTCATCGTGTACCGCCGCAACTCGCCCCCTGACCCCGTCACCGGACGTCAGTACCGCGACGAGGTCCAGCGCTACGAGGTGGTCAAGGGGGGCCGGGAGGTCATCTTCGAGATGTTCGGCCCGGTGGGCTCGGACAACGTCGACGCCTACCGAACGATGTCGCAAAGCCTGCGGATCGCGTGAGTCCTGCGCCTGTTCCGCTCGAGGCCCGCGGCCTGCACCGCTTCCATCGGCGTGGGGGAACGGAGGTCGCGGCACTCCTTGATGTGGGCCTGCGGGTCGACGAAGGCGAGAGCGTCGCCGTCATGGGGCCGTCCGGCTCCGGAAAGTCCACGCTGCTCAGCCTTCTTGCCGGGACCGACCAGCCCGACGGCGGCAGTGTCCACGTCGAAGGCTCGTTGCTGAGCCATGTCGGCGACCGGGAGGCCACCCGTCTCCGGGCCCGGCACATCGGCGTGCTGACTCAGTCCGGTGGCCTGCTCGGTCACCTGAGTGTCCTGGACAACGTCCGCCTCGCCGCCTCCCTGCGACCTACGCGTCCTGCCGGACGGACGGTGATGGCGCCCGAGGAGGTGCTTGAGGCCCTAGGTCTCGCTGCGGTGGGCCGCGCGCGCCCGGCGACGCTTTCTGGTGGTGAGGCGGCACGGGCCGGCCTTGCTGTCGCCCTGGCGGGTACTCCGACCATCCTGCTGGCCGACGAGCCGACAGCAGAGATCAGCGCCGACGAGGAGACCTCGCTGCTCGACCTGCTGTCCGTCGCCCGGCCGGCGGACGGAGCGACGGTGATCGTCACGCACTCGGCAGCGGTCGCCCAACGGGCCGATCGCGTCATCCGCCTGCTCGACGGACGGCTCACCCCCACCGAGTCCTCATGACAGCCGCGACCTCCCTCCTCTGCGCCCGTGATGTCGGCTTGCGCCGCGGTGCTCGGACCATTCTCGAGGGACTTGACCTCGACGTCGCCGTCGGCGACCGCATCGCCATCTCAGGCCGTTCCGGAAGTGGCAAGACCAGCCTCCTGCTGGTCCTGGCCGGGCTGCTCGCGCCGACCGCCGGCTCCGTGAGCTTCCCGGAGGAATCGGATGCCGTGTACGTCCCCCAGGGGCCGTCCCTCGTGCCCGAGCTCAGCGCCCTCGACAACGCCGCGCTTCCGTTGCGCCTGCGCGGGGTCGCACCCGCTGTGGCACGCGAACAGGCCGCGGGGGAGCTGCAACTCCTCGGCCTCGGTGAGGCGCAGGAGGGCCTTCCCTGGCAGCTGTCAGTCGGCATGCAGCAGAGGGCCGCACTGGCACGCGCCCTCACGCTGCGACCGCGACTCATGCTCGCTGACGAACCAACCGGTGCCCTCGACCGGGCCACGGGAAGTCAGGTGCTCTCCGTACTGCTCGAGCAGACCAACCGCAACGGAGCCGCCCTGATTGTCGCCACACACGACGCAGAGGTCGCTGAGCGGTTCACCCGTCGGCTCACGCTGCGCGACGGGCGACTGGAGACCGCGCAATGATCGTCATCAGACACCTGTGCGCCACGCTCTGGCGCCGACGGGCCGAGACCGCGGCGGCCGCGTGCGCCGTCGGGCTCACCGTGGCCTTCGGCGCGTCGTTGGGCTCGTACGTCGCCCACAGTCGCGCCCAGCTCACCGCCCGGTCCGCGGCCACGACCGCCGTTGACTGGCAGGTCCAGGTCGCGCCCGGCGGCGACCCGACAGCAGTGCTGTCCGCCGTGCGGCAGGTTCCGGGACGCGCCGGGGAACGCATCGTGGACTACGCCCGGGTCAGTGGCCTCGAGGCGACCACCCCCTCTGGCACGCGGACGACGGGGGTGGCGATCGTCGTCTCGCTGCCCGAGGACTACCGCGTGTTCGCGCCGCAGCAGCTGCGGACCCTCCTCGGAAGCCCAGACGGCCTGCAGGTGCAGCAGCAGACGGCTGCCAACCTCGGAGTCGGACCCGGCGACACACTGACCGTGCTGGCGGGCGCCCACCGGCCCCCGGCGCGCATCAGCGGGATCACCGATGCTCGGCAGCCAGACTCGTTCTTCCAGGTGGTGGGGGCACCCGTAGGCGCCGGGGCCAGCGCCCCCCCCGACAACGTGGTCTTCGCCCCACCGGCCTCGTTCGCCCAGCTGACGCGCGGCCTCGTGGTCGTCCACCAGGTCCACGTGCGGCTGCGCCACGACCAGCTGCCCGCCGACCCGGCCGCTGCCGCCGACGACGTCACGCAGCGCGCCAACCATCTGGCCGCGCAGCTCGCCGGTGGCGGACTGGTCGGCAACAACCTCGGTGCCGCCCTCTCCGGTGCCCGTCAGGACGCGATCTACGCGCAGCTTCTGGTGCTCCTGCTCGGCCTGCCCGGCCTGGCTCTGGCCGCCGTCGTCACCGGCCTCGTCGTCGCCCTGCGGTCAGAGCGCCAGCGGCGCGATGTCGGACTCCTTCGCCTGCGTGGCGCTACGGCACGTCGGACGCTCATCCTGCTCGGGCTGCCGGCGCTGTTCGACGGCTTGATCGGAGCTGGCCTCGGTGTGGTCGGCGCGCTGACTGCCAACCGGCTCGCCCTGGGCCCGGATGCCCACCTGTCCTCACTGTGGACCGCGGGGGCCATGGCTGCCGGTGTGCTCCTCGCCCTCGGCTCCGAGGTCATCCCGATCGCCAGGCAACTGCGCCGTCAGGCGCCCAGCATCAACGACAACGTCAGTGCTCCCGCGCCGCAGGGCCGTCCCCTCGCCCTTCGCCTGGGCCTGGACGCGATCCTCCTCGGTGCCTCCGCGGTGGTCTTCGCCCTCACCGCGAAGGGCGGCTATCAGGTCGTCGTGGTACCCGAGGGGGTCCCGGTCGCCTCGGTGAACTACGCCGGGCTCCTTGGTCCGGTGCTGGCCTGGCCAGGCCTGGTGCTGCTCGTCTGGCGCCTTTCGGCACTGGGCTTCTCTCGGCGGCGCCGCGTACCCGAGACGGACCCGGCGGGACGTGTCCCCGATGTCCGGGCGACTGTCGTCAACCGCCGCCGAAGGCCGCTTGCGCGAGGAGCGACAGGTTTGGCGGTAGCCATAGCCGTTGCGGTCTCGACCGCCGTGTTCACCACCTCCTACGACAGGCAGGGTCGGCTCGACGTCGCGCTCACCGTCGGGTCGGACGTCGGCGTCACCCTCCCCGCCGATACGCCCTCGCCGGGTCTCGACGCAGGCCGCGTCGCGCAGGTCCCCGGGGTTGACGCGGTCGAGCCGATGATGCACCGGCTGGCGTACGTGGGCCCGGACCTGCAGGACCTCTACGGTGTCGACGCGCGAACGATCGGACGCGCTGCGCCCTTGCTCAACGCGTTCACTCCGGGGACCACCATCAGTGCATCGCTTGGCCGGCTCGCGGTCACCCCCGACGGGGCGATGCTCGCGCAGGAGACCTTGCACGACTACCAGCTACGGCCAGGCGACCTCATCAGGCTGCGACTCAAAGACCCTTCGGGCTCCTACCGACCGGTGAGCTTCCACGTCGTCGGCGTCATCACCGAGTTCGCGACCGCCCCCCGGGACAGCTTCATCATTGCCAACAAGGACTACGTCGCCGCACAGACAGGTTCGTCCGCCGTGCAGACCCTTCTGGTGAAAACCTCCCGACCCGCCGCCGTCGCAGCCACCTTGCGGCATGCCGTCCCCTCCCAGGCAGTCGTCTCCGACCGGGTGGCTGCCTCTCTCACCGTCGGCACGACGGCCGGGCTGGCCGGGACGGATCTGACGGGGCTGGCCCGGCTCACCTTGGCCTTCGGGGTACTCCTCGCCCTCGCCAGCAGCGTCCTGGCCCTCGTCGTGGGGATGACGCAGCGACGTCGCTCGTTGGCCGTCCTCGCCGTCCTCGGGGCATCGCCCCGGCAGCGCCGGTCGTTCCTGCGAAGTGAGGCAACGGCACTCGTCACCGCTGGTGTCCTCGGTGGGCTGGCCGCAGGGGCAGTTATCGCCGCCGAGCTGGTCAAGGTGCTCAACGGGATCTTCGACCCGCCCCCGGAGCATCCGGCTATCCCGTTCGCTTTCCTGGGGCTGCTTCTCGGGGCGGTGCTGGCGGGCAGCGCGCTGGCAGTCGCTGTCGTGGGTCGCCTGTTGACCAGGGTGGATACGGCTCAACTTCGTGCGCTGTGACGACCGGTAGCTGTCGGGGGCTCTCTGTCCGGACGGCCTCTCTTCGTAGTTGTCCACACGAGCTTTCCGGGGCCGGATTCTGTCGGTGGGGCGAGGTAGTTTTGCCGTCTCGAACAGGTGTTCGATAGGAGGACCGGGGTGGACGGGGACGGCGAGGTTCGGCGGGTGGTTTCGCTGGAGTGTCGGCTGCGGGAGCTGCTGGATGACGTCGGGCTGGGGGAGGGGCACGCGGCGCGGGCCTTCGCGGCGGCGTGCCGGCGGCTGGTTCGGGTGGACCGCCTGGCGGGGGAGCTGGCTCAGGCGGCGGGGCGGGAGCAGTTTGTGTTCCTTGAGCTTGCCGGGACGCTGGAGGTGGGGCAGCTGGCTGCGCAACGCCGGTTGACCGAGGCGGTGCGGCTGGTAGAGGCGTTGCCCGTGACGTTCGGGTTGCTCGAGCGTGGGGAGCTCGGGATACCGGCGGCGCGGGCGCTCCTGGACGTGACGCGCAACGCCACGGAGGGGGTGTGCCGGGAGGTCGACCGCCGCCTGTGTGCCTCGCGTGATCACCGTAACGCTGCGGATGTGCGGGCGAAGGCCCGCCGGTTGTTGCTTGCGGTCGAGGCCGAACTCGGTGCCCAGCAGGTGGAGGAGCGGGAGGCGTCGGCGGAGGCCGACCGTCGAGTGTGGGTCCGGCAGGCTGAGGATGCGATGGCTGAGGTCGGGGCGAGCATTCCGGCGCGTCGGCTCCCGGGGTTCGCGAGGGGGTTGGACGAGCTGGCCCGTCGGGTCCGCCGGGCGGACCGGGTGGCCGCGCGGGCTGGGGGTCCGGTGGCCCGTACGTTGGATCAGTGCCGCGCGGATGTGCTGGCTGAGCTCCCCGGGTGTCTGCTGGCGTGCCTCGCAGGGGACGCCCCGCAGCTGCCCGGTGCCGCGGCGTGCCCGTCGGGGAGGGTGAGCGCAGGCGTCCAGGTCGTGGTGAACGTCCACATCCCGATGAGCACCGCGCTGGGCCTCGACGATCAGCCTGGCCGGATCGACGGGTACGGGCCGGTCAGTGGCTTCCAGGCCCGGCTCCTGCTGCCCCACGCCGGGCTGCGCCGGGTCGCGGTCGACCCCGACACCGGGGTGCCGATCGCGGTCGACGACCACATCCTGTGGCCCCCCACGGCCGCCCGCCGGGGCAAGCGGGCACGCCCCGCCCGCCCAGCGCACAGAACTCAACTGGGAGCCTCCCAGCCCGGGGACCCCGGGGACCCCGGGGGGCCTGGGGAGCCCGGGGGGCCTGGGGAGCCCGGGGGGCCTGGGGAGCTGCGGGCTCGGTTGCTGAGCCTGCTCGCGCCGTGGCCGGTGATCGACCGTGCCGAACCAGGGCATGACCCGTCAGCGCAGCTGGCCCGGCTGGTGGACATGCGGGACCTGCGGTGCAGCGGCCCAGGCTGCAGCGTCGCGACGGGACGCACCGACCGGGATCATCTGATTCCCTGGCCGGTCGGACCGACCGCCGGGTGGAATCTGAAGAACCACAGCCGGCGGTGCCACCGGGCCAAACACGACGGCTGGACCGTCACCGTCCACGACGACGGCAGCACGACCTGGACCAGCCCCCTGGGCCGGCGCTACCACCGGCCCTCACCCCACGACCCCCCGAGCGTGCTCCCCGACGACCTGACCCTGCCCGAGCCCCGAGCGCCACTGATCGTCCCTCCCACCCGGTGGGCCGGCCCCGAACCCGACCCCGACGCCCCCCTCGACCTCAGCGACCTCCACCTCGACGACCGGTCCTGCCCGCCACCCCCCTGTCCGCCCGCGACGATCACCGGCCCTCGGCACCGAGGCCGGACACCCGATGACGACCCATGCCCCTTCTGAGGACCCCGGGGAGCCAGCTGGCGCCTCAGCTGGCCCGTGGCCCCTCCGCCGCTCGTAGTTGTGGCCCTTCTTTGGCTCTGATTGGCCCGGGTCTGGCTGGCTCGGTGGCGGCTTGATCTCGACCTCAAGCCTTGGCACCGAACGACCGATGCCGGCGATCATGAATGCGCCACAGCCCGTCCCGCCCGAGCTCAGCCCTGACGGGCTGTGGAGGTGGGATGGGGCGACGTGGATCCCGGTGCCGGGGCAGGTGCCGTTTGCCTCACCCCTGTCGCAACGTCCGCTGAACGGACTCGCGGTTGCCTCGCTCGTGCTCGGCACGTTCGGCGGGGTGGTCTTCTCGGTCGTCCTGGGACTCTTGGCGCTGCGGCGGACCCGGCGCCTTACCCAGCGGGGCACGGGCCTGGCCATCGCCGGCCTGGTCCTGTCCGCCGTCTGGGTGGCCGCAGCGGCGGCAGCCGTGGCGCTGCACTTCGGCCACTCGCCCGTGCGCGACACCACTGGCGTCATCGCGAGGCAGGGCCGGCTCCCCTACGTCGCGCTGCGGGTACAGGACTGCGCGGAGTTGCCTCCGGTCATTTCCCCCCGCGTCACGATGGTGACCGTCCGCCCCTGTTCGGCACCACACAACGCACAAGTCATCAGGATCCTCCGATCCACCTTCCCGGACTTTCCTGGGGAAACGCCGATGCGGGCTGCAGCTTTGGCCGATTGCAGGGCCGCGGCAGCAGCCTTCCTCGGCGTCGACCACTTCTCCCTTCACTTCGTGGCCTACTTCCCGACCCGCGACCAGTGGGACAGGGGCGACCGCACGGAGCAGTGCCTGCTGGTCAACCGGCAGGCCGAGATCACCGGCGACATTCGCTACCAGGGCTAACGGCGCTTCCGCCGCTCGCCAGCACCCTCTCCGACGGGACCCCGGCGCGCGGCAAAAGGCCCAGTGTCGTCAGGCTTTTGGTCGATCTGCCTGCGGCAAACGGACTTTGACACCGGTCTGGCCCCGGGTGACAGTGGAGATGTCGGATCGGCCTCTGGACAGACAGCCGGTTCCGGCACGTGGGGGAGGGTCCCGACATGCGTCGCCGGAAGGTGCTGGGCGAGCAGGTTCTGCGCTGCCCCCTGTGCGACCTCGACGTCCCCTGCGAGGTGACCGAGTCCTGGCGTGCCAGCCGGCGCCTGCTCCTGGTCCCCGCACGCGAGGAGGTCCGGCGCCGGGCCACGTGCGGAAGCTGCACCTACCGGTTCGTCCTGGGCAACCAGGACCCCCCGAAGGCCGCCACCGCTGTCGCCCCCCTCTGGCTGACGACCACCGAGGTGTAACCGTCCGCCAGGCGCGTCCGGTCAGCCGAACGTCAGGCTGAGCACGGGGTGCAGCTCGATCCCGTTCGCGGCCACGCCCCGCTGGCCGTGGACCCGGTCGAAAAAACCGACCCCCGTGACGGTCACAGCAACGTCGGCGTGCTGGTAGCGGTCGGTGGCGTGGAACCGGGCGTCGAAGGCAGCCCGGGCCATCGCGATCGCCTCCCCGAAGGCGCTGGCACTCCCGAGACATGACGGGGCCGGGATCTCCGCGACCAGCGTGCCGCTGCCACCCGGGTCGAGCAGGACAAGGTGCTCGTCGCTGTCGTTCTCGATCTTGTAGTCGGTGAGGATGGCGCGCAGCTGGTAGACGGTCTCCTCGACGGGTGCCACCCGGGTGACCGGATTGACAGGCGCGGGCAGAGCCCGCAGCTCGGCAACGGTCGTGGCGTGCGGGGTCGCGTCGACCTGGCGCGCCGCCGCGTCCGTCCCGGTCTTGACCGCCCAACGCTCCACGCCGCATCCGCGCCCGGCCGGCCCCGGAGCACCGGCGACGGCTGTCCCGGGCGCAGTGCTGCCCGTCGCGACAACAGGGGGCGCGGTGTTCAGCGGAGCCAAGGTGGCCGGCACGATCGGCACCGGATGACCGGTCACCCGGTGGCTGCGCTGCGACGCGAACAGCGCGAGCCCCACCACCAGCACGAGCACCGCGATCAACGAGGTCCGGCCACCTGTCGCCCGCGCACGTGTCACGGGCCAACTATCCCGCGTGGATACCCTCGCGTGTGCCGGAGACGCTGCGGGCCGACTGTTCGCGCTGTGTCGGGCTGTGCTGCGTGGCTCCGGCGTTCGCCCGGTCCAGCGAATTCGCCGTCGACAAGCCGGCCGGGCTGCCCTGCCCGCACCTGGAAGGTGACGACCGGTGCGGCATCCACGCACAGCTGCGGGTGCGTGGCTTCGCCGGCTGCGACGCCTACGACTGCTTCGGCGCGGGCCAGCGCGTGTCGCGGGGTATCCGTGGCGGGCGCCGGCCTGGAGCCGGTGCGGCTCAGCACTGGCGGGCGGCTCCGGCGGCGGCGCGGGACCTGTTCGCTGCCTTCGGCGTCGTCCGGCAGCTTCACGAGCTCCTCTGGTACCTGGAGGAGGCTGTCGGCCTGGTCCCGCCGGGGGAGCTGGGAGATGCCCTGCGGCGCGCGCGCGATGCCGTCCAGGCGGCGAGCGACGGCGTCGCCGACGGCACCACAGCCGTGGCGGAGGTCGACGTCACGGGCCAACGCGAACGCACCCGGTCCCTGCTCGTGCAAGCAAGTGCGCTGCTCCGCGGCGCCGGGGCCGACCTCGCGGGGGCCGACCTCGGAGGCGCCGACCTCGCAGGTGCCCACCTGCGCGGGATGAACCTGGCCGGCTCCTGCCTGCGCGGGGCCGCCCTGATGGGCGCCGACCTCCGCGGGGCCCAGCTGCACCGGACCGACCTGCTCGGCGTGGATCTCCGCGGCGCCCGCCTCGAGGGTGCGGACCTGAGGACGGCCCTCTTCGTCACGCAGACGCAGGTCGGCTCCGCCTCCGGCGACGCGCGGACCGGTCTGCCCGGCCGTCTCC